>VBGU01000082.1 GCA_005881085.1 Chloroflexota bacterium
GTCGAGTCGATGACCGCTCCGTTCTGGACCAGCAGCGGGAAGTTCGTGATCGCCGCGTTGATCGGTGTCTGTTGCTGGTAGTAGACGAACGTGCGGCGATACACGCTCGTGCTTGCGCCGTTGAAGAAGAGCCCGCCGTTCTGCGCGTTGAGGGCGTTGTAGTTGATCCAGCGGCGCAGGTTGCTGTTGTAGACGGCGTAGTCGTACGAGTTCACTTTCCCGGCGCACTGGGCATAGTCGGGCGGGCACAGGTACGTGCCGTTCATCCCGGCGTAGGCCGCGTTCTCGCTCACGTACTGCGCGAGCGGCTTCGCCGGGCAGTTGTTCGAACAGTCCGTCACGTTCGCGGTGAGGGTTTTCACGGTGACCGCCGAGAGCCGCTCCTTGATGAGGTGCACGTTGAAGGTGCCGCGGACGGTCGAGACGCTCTGATAGCCGTATCCGAGACCGATCTCCGGCGGCGCGGGGCGTGAACCGTCCGGGTTCAGCACGGTGACGAGCCAGAAGACGCCGAAGTCCTCGAGCCACGTCGCGCCTTCGATCAGCGGACGTAGGTAAAGCCGGTAGTAGCCGGCGGTCGCGGGAGCCTGGATCGTGAACTGGAACCAGGAGACCTGCCCCGGTCCGACGTAGTCCGCGGGCTGCATCGCGATGCGGTTGAAGCGAGGCCACCCCGTCGCGGGCGATCCCGCGGCGCCGTCACCGCCGAGAGGCGTCACCGCGTCTTGCCCCGGCTCCGGCCCCCACGTGCCGAGGTATGCGACCTGACCCATGCGCCCGCGCACCCAACCGAACGAGCCGGAGTTGTAGTACGCGACCGTCGCGGTCGAGCGCTCGCCCGGACACAACGTCGGATAGCCGCTCTGTCCATACCACTGCGCGTGGAATCCGGGGACGCCGGCCGCAAGACCCGCGGGGTGCGGGATCCCGGGACCGACGCTGCTCGCGCAGGTCGCCGCCGCGGGCGCCGCTGACACCGGCGCCGCGAGTGCGCGCGGCGTCGGAGCGACAGCCTGGAAGCTGAGAACAAATGCCGCAACGAGAAGCGGCGACAAGATGCGCGATCCCACTCATCGAAGCTAACGGCGTGCTCGCGGGAGCAATACCGCCCGGCGGGGGACGACACCTTTGGGTAGCGACCGGTACGCCAAGTTGATACCCCGAGATCCTCCATGCGGACGCACGCGTGGATCAACTTCGGATCGCGATCGAATCCGTGGCGCTTCTCGTACCGTCGGTCGCGTTCGCGTTCAACGCATATGCGCTCCGCGGTGCGCTCGACCTAGCTCCGATCGTGGCCCGCGGGCCTATCCCTTGGGGCCGGTCGCGACGATATCGATCGACGCGCGGATCTCGTCGGTCACGCTGAGGACGCGGAACGGCACCGACGGCGCGGTCATCCCGAAGTCGCCGAACTTCCAGCTCGGGTTCGCGGTCGCGGTCGCGGTGAGATCGCTTCCATCGCGTTTCGCGGTCACGTCGAACGTGACCTCCTTGGTCTTGCCCCTGATCGTGATGTTCCCGGTCAGCGTGAACGTGAACGTTCCGCTCGTGGCGAGCGGCAGCACGAGGCCGCTGGTCTTCGTGGGGACGAAGCCCGCCGTCGGAAACTGGCGGACCTGCAGCGTGTCGTTCTTGATGAAGTTGTCGCGGTCGCGCTCGTCGCTCGAGAGCGTCGTGAGATCGAATGTGATCTTGGATCCGGACTCGAAGGTCCCGTCCGCGTTGAGCTCGAAGGAGCCCTTCGCACCCATGGCGGTGAGGACCGCATCCGACGGAAGGCTGACACCCACGAGCTGCTCGCGGACACGGATCGTCGCCTTCGACTTGTCGGTGACTGTCCAGGTCCCCGCCGATGCGGTCGTACTCGTGGCCGTTGCCGTAGCGGTCGTGGTCGCGGTCGGTGTCGCGGTCGGCGTTTCGACCGTCGCGGAGCCGCCACAAGCGACGACGAGCATGCCCGCGCCGAGGGCCGCGGCGATCGAACGAGCGTGTATCTGCATGGTCACTGCTCCTCCCGTCGGTCACGCTGACTCTAAGAGGCAGACGTGAGACCGCGGAAAGGAGCGGATAACAGTTCGCTAAGAAGTTCGGAGCCGCTCTATCGTCCCATCGTGACGCGCTCCGCGGTGGGGGTCCTTCGACAACAGCTCCAGGAGGCGTACGAAGCGATCCGCGAACGTGTCGACGGCCTGACCGACGATGAGTTCTTCTGGGAACCGGTGGCCCGATGCTGGACGATCCGTCGCGGCGACGATGGGCGATGGACCGTCGACTATCCGGAGCCGCCGCACCCCGATCCGGCGCCGTTCACGACGATCGGGTGGCGCCTGGTCCACGTCGCCGAGTGCAAGGTCATGTATCACGAGTACGCGTTCGGCCCGGCGAAGCTGACATTTCCGGAGATCGACTCGGCACACACCGCCGCGGCCGCGATCGCACAGCTCGAAGCCGGGCAGGCGATGCTCGTGCGCGACCTCGACGCTCTCGACGACGCAGGCCTGGAGGGTGAGGTCCTGACGAACTGGGGCGACAAGTGGCCGGCGCGGAAGATCTTCTGGGCAATGATCAACCACGACCTGCATCACGGCGGCGAGATCGGAACGCTCCGCGACCTCTATCGCGAGCGGACACGTTGAGGAAGGCCCTCTTGCTTGTTTGTGAGCCGAGCGTGGCACGGCTTCAGTCCCTGCCCGTGGCACTCCGTGTGCTCGCACTAGCGCATGCGCACCGATAGCGGATTCTCGGCGGGCCTCGCGATCGGCCTTCTGGTGGTTGTCGTAGTCGTGCTCGTGATTCTTGCGACGGTACCGATAGGCGGCGGCGACGACGCGAAGCCCCTCATCAACATCCGCTTCTAGACATCCGCGCTTCTAAACAGAGCAGCGCCGGGGTCTTCTTCGCTCGGCCCCTCGTGGGATCGCGATGGACCGCCAGCCAGGGGCCGCTCGCTCAGAAGACCCGGACGCTGCTCGTTAGTCCGCGCGACTCAGACGTGGATCGAAGGCATCGCGGAGGCCATCGCCAAGGAGGTTGAACGAACCGACGGCGAGCAGGATCGCGAGCCCAGGAAACAGCGACAGCCAGGGCTGCGTGCTGATGAAGTTCCGGCCCTCGCTGATCATCACGCCCCACTCGGGGGTCGGCGGCTGCGCGCCGAAGCCGATGAAGCTGAGGCCGGCGGCCGCGATGATCACCGAGCCCATGTCGAAGCTGGCCTGGACCATGAGGGGCGCGACCGCGTTCGGGAGGAGATGGCGCAGGATGATCCGCAGCTGCGACGCTCCGATCCCCCGCGCCGCCTCGACGAACTCGCGGCGCCGGAGCGAGAGGATCTGTCCGCGCGCGAGACGCGCGTAGATCGCCCAGGTGACTGCCGCGAGGGCGATGATCGCGTTGGTGAGGCTGGGACCGAGCGCGCCCGCGATCGCCATCGCCAGGATGAGCGCCGGGAACGCGAGGAACACCTCGGTGAGCCGCATGAGCGCCTCGTCAACCAGGCCGCTCGCGTACCCCGCTATGAGTCCGACGAACGTGCCGAAGACGCCGGCCGAGGCGACCACCGCGACCCCGATAACGAGCGAGATCCGCGAGCCGTACAGGAGCCGGCTGAGGATGTCGCGCCCGACCTGATCGGTCCCGAGCCAGTGCTCCGGGGAGGGAGGCTCGAGTCTCGAGCCAAGCGCCACGCCGAGCGGATCGTACGGCGCGATCAACGGCGCGAAGACCGCGCAGAGCGCGAAGAGCGCGATGAGGACGAGGGCCACGACGTTGAGAGGGCTGCGCAGGATCGGCGCGCGCGCCACCAGTCGCGCGCCGCGGAGCCTGCCGGTCGCGGTGAAGGCTTCAGCCACGCTGGATCCGCGGGTCGAGCCAGTAATACGCGATGTCGACGGCGAGGTTCGCGACGGGATAGACGATCGCCGCGAGCAGCGTCACGCCGAGCACCGCCGGGAAGTCGAGGCTGATGGCCGAGGCGGTCGCGTAGCGGCCGAGGCCCGGCCAGCTGAAGATCGTCTCCGTCAGGACCGCGCCCGAAAGAAGGCTGCCGAACGTGAGTCCGATGACCGTCACGGTCGGGATGAGCGCGTTGCGCAGACCATGGCGCACGACGATGAGACGTTCGGCGAGCCCCTTGGCGCGCGCGGTCCGCATGTAGTCCTGGCCGAGTACCTCGAGCATGCTCGAGCGCGTCATCCGCGCGACCACCGCGGTCGAGAAATACCCGAGCGTGAGCGAAGGCAGGACGAGGTGGATCAAGCTGCTGCGCAACGCGTCGACGTCGAGCGCGAGAACACTGTCGACGACGTAGAGGCCCGTTCGCGTCGGCGGGGGCGAAACGAAGGTGTCGAGCCGGCCCCCACCCGGGAACCATCCGAGCTGGTAGTAGAAGAGGCCGATCACGATGAGCCCCAGCCAGAACACCGGCAACGAACCGCCCGCGAGGGCGGCGACGCGAACGATCACATCAGGGAGCCGGCCGCGATAGATCGCCGACCAGATCCCCGCCGGGATCCCGATCAGCAGGGAGATCGCGAGGGCCGCGAGCGACAGCTCGAGCGTGGCCGGAAACGAATCGGCGAGGTCGTCCGCCACCGAGCGCCGCGTGCGGATGCTCCGTCCGAGATCGCCGTGAAGGAGGCCGACGACGTACGTCGCGTACTGCTCGGGGAGCGGCCGGTCGAGGCGATACTCCGCGCGGAACGCCGCAATCTGCGCGTCGGTGGCGTGGTCTCCGAGCGCGGCGACGGCGGGATCGGCGGGCACGACGTGGGAGATCGCGAACGTGATGACCGAGACGCCGATCATCACGGCCGCGATCCCCACGACGCGTCGTAAGAGGAACCCGACGAATCGCATGGCGCCCGCGCGCCTATTTAGTTACTGAAGCGAAATCCACCCATCCGATCGAGCTCCAGTTGAAGCCCTTCACGTTCGAGCGGAGCCCGAAGAGCTCCGTCGGCTGGTAGAGCACGACGTACGGACCGTTGTGCAGCACGTAGTCGGTGATGACTTTGTACGCGGCCGCTCGCGCCGTCGGGTCGGTGATGAGCGCTGCGTCGCGGCCCTTCTGCGCGATGCTGGCATCGTCCCATCCGTTCCGATAGGCGATCGACTTCGCCTTGTAGTCGGTGAACGGGCCGACGTTCGCGTCCGGATCGGGATAGTCCGGGCCCCAGTTGATGAGCACAAGCTGTCCCTGCTGCGCGCGGTACGTGGTGAGGAGGTCGGCGGTCGGCTGCTGCTTGATGTTCACGGTCACGCCGATCTTGGCCCAGTCGGACTGGAGCTTGACCGCGATATCGGACCAGGCCGCGCCGCCCGGCGCCGTGCCGGTCGGGACGAGGAAGTCGAGCGTGGCCTTATCGACGTTGGCCGCCTTCATCAGCGCCTGCGCCTGCGCGACGTTGGCCTGGAAGGGCGCCGACTCGTTTGCTCCCGCGAGGCCCTGGGGAACGATGCCCTGGATCTTCTTGCCGTTCCCCTTGAGGAGGTCCTTGATGATCCCGTCGTAGTCGACCGCGGTGCGCAGGGCTTCGCGCACGTTCACGTTATTGAGCGGAGGCTTGAGCGCGTTCATGCCGACATAGACCAAAAGCAGGCTGGCCGCGGTCGTGGTCGACACTCCGGCCTTGCCCTGGAGCGCGGTGATCTGCTGTGGCGTGAGGTTCCGGGCGACGTCGGCGTCGCCCTTCTCGAGGGCGAACTGCTGGTTCGTGGACTCGGGAACGTGCTTCACGAGAATCCCGCTCAAGGCCGGCTTCGTGCCGGCGTAGTTCGGGTTCGTCTTGAGCAGGACCTCCGCGTTCTTGGTCCAGTGGTCGACGACGTACGGGCCGCTCCCAGAGGAGTGATCGAGCAGGTACGCCGAGCCGGAGTCTCCACCGGTCTCCTTCGTCTTGACCTCCTTCGAATCGACGACGCCGCCGAGCGTGAAGGTCAGGATCGTCAGGAACGCGGCCGGGCTCGCGGTCTTCGGCAGGCTGATGACGACGGTGCTCGCGTCCGTTGCCTTGATGCTCTCTGCCTTGAGCTGCGCGATGTCGGTGAAGAGGAACGCCGGCGACTTGTTGAGCTTGATCGCGCGTTGGAACGAGTAGACGACGTCGTCCGCGGTGACCGCGTTGCCGCTCGCGAACTTCTGGCCGGTCTTGAGCTTGAATGTCATGTCCCACGTGGTCCCGGCGTCCTTGGTGTCCCAGCTCTGGGCGAGACCGGGCTTGATGGTGGAAAGGTCGGTCCCTTCGAACCTCACGAGGGTGTCGTAGACGTTGTGGGCAAGAAGAACGCCGCTGAACTCGTACACGACGGCCGGGTCGAGCGAGATAAGGTCGCTCACATCTTGGTCGATGACCAGCGTGGTCGCGGCTGTTCCAGCGGAAGCGGACGGCGACGCAGAAGCGCTCGCGCCCGGGCTCGCGCTCGGATTGGCGGCCGGACCGCAGGCCGCGGCGACCAGCAACACGACCGCAAAGACGATCGAGGTGTAGCAAAGGTGTCTGAACATGTGGCCCTCCCCCTGCGAGTAGTCGCTGAGCCTATCACCGGTTCATTCGGCCACCGCCGAGTGAACGGGACGATACAAACCATCGGGAGGGCCCGGCTGCCTGGTTTGACTAGCCGAAATCATCTGCTAACCCTTCGTAGTAGTTCTGGCGCGGAGGTTTGGATGCTTCGGCTGGGAACACCGCACGACGCGGTCTCGCGCTGGCGGCGGCGGGCGATCCTTCGTCTTGGCTTTGTCGGCGCGGTCGGCCTGGCCGCGACCGAGATGACAGCGCTCGTCGCTCCATTTATTCGCGTCAATCGCATCGAGGGGCTTGGAAACCCGGTCGCCGTCGGGACGAAGGCGCAGGTCCTCGGGCTGTTCTCGGCCACCAACGATCGGCCGATCCTCTTCCGCGAGGGCCGCTTCTTCTTACTCCACCCACCCGGCGGGATCATCGCCGCGTATCGCAAGTGCACGCATCTCGGCTGCGCCGTGCCGTGGAGCGACTCCGAGGATCGTTTCCACTGCCCCTGTCACGGATCGGAGTACGACAAGCGCACCGCCGTCGTCCTGAAGAATCCCGCCCCGAAGCCGCTGCAGCTCTTTCACATCACCGAGAACACGGAGGGCGAGCTCATCGTCGATACGAACCCGCTCCGCGTGATCGATCGGACGAAGGACGACTGGGATCCCTCGGTGATCGAGATCGCCGTCACATAGTCAGGGCCCCGCCAGCCGGCATCGGGATCGCCGCTGTACGCCGCTCGATCTCGCGCCGCACGATCGGGGCGACCTTCGTCCCGAAAAGCTCGATCGAACGGAGAACCTTCTCGTGAGGGAGCGTGCCGACGCTCATCTGAATGAGGAAGCGGTCGAGGCCGAAGAGATCGTGCTCGTAAATGATCTTCGCGGCGACCTCGTCGGGCGTTCCGACGAGGTTCGCGCCAAGGGGGCCCCGCTCGGCGTCGAACTGCTCGCGGCTCGGCGGCGGCCAGCCACGCTCGCGCCCGATCTTCGCCATGAGGTACGAGTACGCCGCGTAAGAGTCATCGGCCGCTTGCCGCGAGTCGTCCTCGATGAGACCGTGCGAGTTGATGCTCACGCGCAGCTTCGCGGGATCGTGACCGGCGCGCCGGCCCGCCTCTCGGTAGAGATCGACGAGCGGTACGAAACGGCGCGGCTCACCGCCGATGATCGCGAGCGCGAGCGGGAGGCCGAGCCGTCCCGCGCGTACGACGGACTCGGGATGACCGCCCACCGCGATCCATACCGGCAGCGGATCCTGAACCGGACGCGGGAACACAGGCAGGTCCTCGATGGGCGCACGGTGCGTGCCACGCCAGGTGACGCGTTCACGTTCCCGGATCCGGAGAAGAAGCCCGAGCTTTTCCTCAAAGAGGTCGTCGTAGTCAGCGAGGTCGTAGCCGAACAGGGGAAATGATTCGGTGAACGAGCCGCGGCCCGCCATGATCTCGGCACGCCCGTCGGAGATGAGGTCGAGCGTCGCGAAGTTCTGAAAGACCCGGACCGGATCGTCGGAGCTGATGACGCTGACCGCGCTCGTGAGACGTATCCGCTCCGTACGAGCGGCCGCGGCGGCGAGGACCACGGCTGGCGCCGACACGACGAACTCGCGGCGGTGATGCTCGCCCAGACCGTAGACGTCGAGGCCGACCTTGTCCGCGAGCTCGATCTCCTCGAGAAGCCGCCGGACGCGCTCGTGGGCGCTGATCGTTCGACCGGTCTCGGGATCGGGCGTCGCCTCGCCAAAGCTGTAGATCCCGAGTTACATGTTTTTTCTAAACGCGCTCGGCCACCTCGAACATTCCGTGCTGGGGTACGAGCTCCTTCTCGTTCGACGCGAAGCTCACGACGGTCCCGGACACGAAGTCGAGCACGCTCGTCAGCGTGTAACCGGACTTGGACAGATAGGAGACGGCGCAGACGTCATCGTTGATGGCGGCCACCAGGTACTTCGCCTTCGGTTCGGTCGCCGGCTTCCCGGTCGTCTGCTTTCCATTGGCGGGTGACTTCGTGCCTCGGTCATCCCCGCCGGTCTCGCGCCAGGTCACATTGCCGTCGTTGCCGAAGGTGTGCTCGAAGCTCTTCCCTGCCATCGGGCCGTCGTCGTAGGTCCAGCGAATGGTCTTGCCGCGAAGCGGATCAGATCCCATGAACGTCTCCTCCGATCGTCGATTGGGCTAGCGAACGACCGCAGCAAGTCAGAGACCTCGGCCTTTGTTCCCGTATCGCGGGATAAGTAGCGGTTCCGTTGCGGTCTTTTTACGGGTCTGTTCGGTCGACGCACAGTGCTGATACCTGATGGCGAGTGACGCACGGGCGCGCCAATCGCGACGTTCTGCGCGCTCGGTCGCCCACAGGCCGACCCACCCATTGATGTGTGGTGAGCCCGGTACACAAACGACGGATAACCGAGCGGACAACCCGACCATGCGCAGCGGAAGGGAAGAGGTCCGGACTACCGCCAGCACGGGTACCCAAGGCCGCGCCGGTCGCTATTTCGGCCAAACCACCCCGGCCACGTTGATCCATGAAGAAGAAAAGATTCGTCCTCCTTGTCCTCATAGCGATGGCGCTCAGCGCCATGGGCTTCGCCACGCCCGCCGCCGCCGACGACGGTCACGTGGCGCCTCCGACGCCGCAGCCGGGTTTTGCTCCTTCCCTGCCCCGTACATTCACGCCGCTTGACGCTGTCATCGAGGCCGCGACCTCGATCCTTGCGGCGCAGAAGGCGTCGAGCGATGGCCTCTCCGCGTCGAGGGCCCGGTCTGCCCCCGCCTCCGTCGTGCCGACACTGGCACCGGCCCGTGCAGCGCCAGAGGCTCGTTCCTATCTGCGCACTTTCTCCTCGTACGACGGCCTCATCGAGTATGCGAACTCTCTGGCCGCGACACAGGAAGCGTCGGACACGCGCCTCGCCGCGGTGACGGCGCGTGAGGAGGCAAGTCGTGCGACCCTCGCCACGGTCTTCGATCCGCGGGTTCGCGGCGGCCTCCTCCGATCTCCAACGGACGTAATGGACGCCGCGACCGTCCAGGCGCTCCAAACGGAGCTCGCGAAGGATGTCCTCACCGCACAACAGCTCGTGGCGAATGGGGCGGCTATGACGACGCCGACATCCTGGCATCTTCCCCTCGTCGGTGAGGACACCCAGGACTTCGGGCCGACGCCTTATTACTTCGAGCCTGCGCTCACCTACGGTGGGGTCTACTACCCGCACTTTCACACCGGGACCGACATCGCCACCGCGTGGGGGACGCCTGTCCTCGCGCCGGCGAGTGGCGTCGTCGTCTTCGCCGGCACGATGAGCGACGGCGCCGAGGTCGTGGTCATGACGCACTATTCGGGACTCGTCTCCATGTACGCGCATCTCGACAATCACGTGTTCCCAGTGCCGGTCAAGGCTGGGGACACCGTCCAGGCCGGCGACCGGATCGGTAACGTCGGACTCACGGGCATCACGACCGGCGCGCACCTGCACTGGAGCGTGTGGCGCGATGGCGACCTCGTCGATCCGCTTTCTATGATCGGGGGCCAGTGACGAACCGACACCTCATTTCAGGGAAAGAAGCGAAGGTCGACGGAAAGCCCGCGTACTCGTCCGCCGTCGTCGCAGGGAACACCATCTTCCTCGCGGGCGCGGTGTCGGGCCGCGATGCGGCCGGCAACGTGATCGGCCGTGGCGACATCGAAGCTCAGACCGTGGCGGTGTTCGAGAGCCTCGAGGAAACGCTCGCGTCCGCGGGCGCAACGTTCGCGGATCTGGTGAAGATCACTGTCTTCGCCACCAAGCTCGAGTACCGCGCGAAGATCGGCGAAGTCCGCGCGCGCTACATCGCAGAGCCGCCGCCGGCGAGCACGTTTGTTGTCGTGACGAGCCTCGCTGACCCGGACTTCCTTGTGGAGATCGAGGGCATCGCCGTCACCGGCCGCGCCTCGCGCGCTTAGCGACCGTACCCGACCGGCAGGAGGATGTCGCCGCGCGTCGTCAGGTAGTAGACCTGCCACTGGTAATACCCGCGGTACGCGTCGGGATCGGAGCGCATCACTTCGGCGTACGCGGTGACAGCGCGCACGTAGCGCTGCGACTGGTTGTAGCGGAACAACGCGTTCGCCATGTTGCCCGGCGCGCCGTTGGCGCGCAGATAACGGGCGGCCGCGCGGATCGAATCGAGGTCCGAGTTGATGTCGCCCTCACCGTATTTTTCCCACGTCGCAGGGATGAACTGCATCGGGCCCTGTGCTCCGGCCACCGATGTCCCGCGGATCCGGCCCATGCGGGTCTCCACCAAATGGATCGCGGCGAGGTACGACCACGGAACACCGAACTCGGCCTCCGCCTGGCGGTAGTAGCGCGCGAGATCGTCGAGCGGCGCTGGTTCGACGATGCGCCACGTGGTGGGGAGATCGGGACCCGGCACGACCGTCGCGCGCAGATCCGCCGTCGCATCCGCGTTCGCAGTCGCGGCCGTCTTCACGTCCGCGGGAAGCGCGGCGAGGACCGTGTCGCGCAGCTCCGGAGTAGCGGCGAGTCGCCGATAGGTGAGCTGTTGCAGGTGCCCAAACCACGCAAGGTCGGCGCCGGTGACGTTGTGATCCCGTATGGCGCGCTCGGCGGACACGATCTGTATCGCGAGAGCATCCGGGTCCGACGCCGCCACCGGCGGTTCGGGACGCGGCGTCGCCGTTGTCAACGACGGGGACGGGGTCGGGGTCGTGACGACCGCTGAGGCGGTGGGCTCTGGGGAGACCGACTCCGCCGGCCTGCCGCAGGAAACGGTGCAGGCGGCAAATAGCAGCGCGATCGCACCACAGAGTGCGGGTCGCTTCACGACGTCCGTCGCGCGCACGCGGCTGCGCGCTCGAGGAGCAGGTCGCGCTCGCGCGCGTTCTGCGTGAGCGATGCCGCGCGCTCGAATTCCGCCCGCGCTTCCACGAAGCGGCCAAGTTTCTCCAGAAGGTCGCCGCGCGCGCTCGGGAGGAACTGGTACGCCTTGAGCGACGGCTCCGACACGAGCGCGTCGACTAGCTCGAGTCCGGCTGCGGGACCGAACGCCATCCCGACGGCGACCGCACGATTGAGATCGACGACAGGCGATGGCATGACCTGGGCGAGCGCGTCGTAGAGCGCGGCGATGCGTGCCCAGTCTGTCTCCGCCGCGGTCCGCGCCCGCGCGTGGCAGGCGGCGATCGCGGCCTGCAGCGCATAGGGGCCGAGGACGCCGCCGAGCTTCTCGGCGCGCTCCAGCGCCGCGAGGCCGCGACTGATATGAAGAGCGTCCCAGCGGCCACGGTCCTGATCGAGCAAGAGGACGATCTGTCCCGATTCTCCGACTCGCGCGCGCGACCGCGAAGCCTGGATCTCCATCAGCGCGACGAGGCCGTGGATCTCTGGCTCGTTCGGTGCGAGGCCGGCCAGGATGCGGCCGAGACGGAGCGCGTCCTCGCAGAGCCCCGCGCGCATCAGGTCGTCACCGGCGGTGGCCGCGTAACCCTCGTTGAAGACGAGGTAGATGACCTGCAGCACCGATGAGAGGCGCGCGTCGAGCTCCGGTCCCGCGGGCACCTCGAAGGGAACGCGCGCCTCGGTGAGGGCGCGCTTCGCGCGAACGATGCGCTGCGCGATCGTAGCCACCGGAACGAGAAAAGCCCGCGCGATCTCTTCCGTTGTGAGACTCGCGAGCAAGCGCAGGGTGAGCGCGACGCGCGCCTCGGGCGCGAGGATCGGATGGCAGGAAATGAACATGAGGCGCAGGAGATCGTCGCCGACTTCGTCGTCCGTCTGAATGTTGAGATCCGCCATCGCCGTCTCCTGCTGGAGTTCGAGCTCGCGTCCGAGCTGTTCCTGTTTGCGCTCGAGCCGCGCGTTGCGGCGCAGGCGATCGATCGCGCGATGTTTCGCCGTAGCCATGAGCCAGGCGCCCGGGTTATCCGGGACACCTGACTCCGGCCACTGTTCGAGCGCGGCAACGAGGGCATCCTGCGCGAGGTCTTCCGCGAGACCCACGTCGCGCACGATCCGCGTGAGGCCCGCGATGAGCTTTGGTGCTTCGATCCGCCAGACCGCGTCGATCGCCTGGTGCGTGTCGGCAGCCGTCACGCAGCCGATTGTTACCCGCCGAAGACCTCTTGGATCACGGACTCACCATCTCCGACGATCTTCCGGAACCGCTTGGCCCATTCGATCGCCTCGTCCTTCGACTTCACCTCGATCAGGGCGAAGCCACCGGTCAGCTCCTTGGTCTCGGTGAACGGCCCGTCGGTCACGGCCACCGTCCCTTTGGAGCTCCGGACCCGCGTGCTCGCTGGGGCGAGCCCACCGGTCGCCAGCAGGATGCCGGCTCGCCTGGTCTCTTCGGTGAACTTTCCCACCTCGTCGATCATTTGCGGGCTCGGTGGTGCGCTCGCGTCGCCATCGACCGTGTAGAGCAGGAATCGCATCTTCGTGTCTCCTTCGATTTTTTGAGCCGGGTCCGGACCCTTCTCGATGCGGCCGGACCCTCGCTCTACTGGCACGTCGAACGAGGGCTGGTTGAATTCGACATCTCTGGATGCATTTTCGCCCGACCGTGGACGGGCCGAAGGAGCGCAGAATCGCCCGGTGAGCGGCGACTTCTTCACCGACGTGCCGGCACGAATCGGGTACGGCGGGCCTGAGTCCTCCGATCCACTCTCCTATGCCGTTTACCACCCCGATC
>VBGU01000083.1 GCA_005881085.1 Chloroflexota bacterium
TCGTTCCGATGGCCCGCTACTTCAAGGGGACCGGCATGACGCTCCGGTTCATCGAGTTCATGGACGTCGGATCCACCAACGGGTGGCGCCTCGACGACGTCGTCCCGGCCCGCGAGATCGTCGCGATGATCGACCGCGAGATGCCACTCGAGCCGCTTTTGGCGGGGTATCGCGGCGAGGTCGCCGCGCGTTACCGCTACCGGGACGGCGGCGGCGAGATCGGCGTCATCTCATCGGTGACGCAACCGTTCTGCGCGGACTGCACCCGCGCGCGACTGTCGGCGGACGGCTCGCTCTACACGTGCCTCTTCGCGACCCAGGGGCATGATCTCCGCGCGCTCCTGCGGAGCGGAGCTACTGATGAAGAGATCACGCACGCGATCGCCGCGGTTTGGACCGACCGAACGGACCGCTACTCCGACCTGCGCTCGGAGCAGACTGCCGGTCTCCACAAGATCGAGATGAGCTTCATCGGGGGCTGAGCCAGCTCCGAGTCAGCCAGGCGTAGGCACCCGCAATTCGTTCTCGAGCTCGTCCGCGAGTCGCTCCGCAGCCGCGGCGTTGACGCGAAGCCGCTCGAGGCTCTGCGCGACGGTCTCGGCGACATCGGGCGTCCGCTTCTTCTCGAGGAACGCCGCCGCCTCCTCGGCGAGACCGCGCTGCGCAAGCTGGCTGACAGCGTTGACCATCGCCTGCTTCAGGAGCGGCGCGCTGTCGGCGTTGGCGACATCGGCGTCCCAGTGCTCCTTGACGACGCTCCACGCGATCGGCCGCGTGCGGCGGTACTGAAGCATCGGAATCAGCATGATGCCGCGATCCTGCACGCGGATGAGCGGCGAGAAGACGGCCTCGGCCGTCCGCCGCGCAAGCGCGGCGTCCTCGAAGAACACAAGTCCCTGCCGGAAGCGGGTCTCCTCCTGCGCATCGGCCGCCTGCGCCTGCTGCATGCGCGCGACGTAGCGATCCCAGAGGCGATCGTCGCCGATCGTCGCGGCCACGGCCACCACCGTGCCGGCGACGTCGGGATGCAGGCGCTCCTCATTGTCGAGATGCGCTCGCACGAGCCGCTGCGCCTGCGTGCGGATGTCGTTCGACCGCGCGTACAGGCCAAGCATCCCGATCGCGCGGGTGCGCTTTTCGCGGATGTCAGAGTCCTCGCCGTCGGCCGGCCGCCACCCGGTCGCGTCGAGGATCGGTCGGAAGAGATCCTCGACGAGACCGGCGAAGGGCCGTTCCGTCGAGTCACGCACGGCGTAGTTCGCGAGCCACGTGAGCGCATCGGCGATCGACGCGAGGACCGCGCGGTCCTGCTCCCCGCGTAGCGTCTCGACGCGGTGCAGGAACGTGGCGAGGGTGGCCTTGCTGTGACGGACGAGGGCCCACAGGTCGTCGAGCAGCGCGAGCCGCTCCTCGGCCGAAAGCTGCGCGACGCCCTGGTCGAGGAGATCGCCTTCGGCGGCCGACGCGAAACAGAACCGGTAGAAGCCGCGCCCGCCCGCGTTCGGGAAGAACCATGTCGCGCCCACGAGACGGACCGTCTCGCGCGGATGGCGCAGGACGAACCGTTGCTCGCGAATGCCGTCCGCGGTGCCGTACTTGATCACCATCGGCACGGGCCACACCTGGCCGGTCGGCTTCGCGCTCGAGTCCGAGAAATAGCGCTCCTGCGTGAGCTCGAGCTCGAGCGCCCCGCCCGCCTGCTTTGCGCTGATGCGCACGAGCGGATGCCCTGGCTCGTGGATCCACGCGTTCACGATAGCCGTCACGTCCTGCCCGGACGCTTCGTCGAGCGCGCGCCAGAAATCGTCGGCGGATGCGTTGGCCTCGGCGTGTCGCTTCAGGTAGATGCGCACGCCTTCGCGGAAGGTTTCCTCGCCGAGGTAGCCCTCGATCATGCGAAGGACGGCGGCGCCTTTCGTGTACGAGATCGCGTCGAAGCGCTGCGAAGCTTCCTCCGCGCTCTTGGCCTCGACCGAGATCGGGTGGGTGGATGCGAGGGCGTCCAGATTGAAGGCGCTCGTGTTGTCGGCGACGAAGTCGCGCCAGTAACGCCACTCCGGATTGAGCGCGGCCGTCGCCTTTTCGCCGACGAACGAGGCGAACGACTCGTTCAGCCAGAGATCAGTCCACCACCGCATCGTGACGAGGTCGCCCCACCACATATGCGTGACCTCGTGCGCGGCGGTGCTGAAGATTCCCTTCAGCGTCTGGATCGACGCGTTGCGGTCGTCCGCCGCGAGGAGCCGCGTGCGGTACGTGATCGCGCCCGGGTTCTCCATCGCGCCCGCTTCGAAGTCGGGGATGCCGATCGCGTCCACCTTTATGTACGGATACGGGATCGCCGTGTAGTCCTGGAGCCACTCCACCGACCGCACATGCGCGTCGCGCGCGTAGATGCCCTGCTGCGCGAGACCCGGAGGAAGCCAAACCCGGACGGGGATCCCGGACGGAGTCGTCACCGTCGGCGTGAACTCGTACGGCCCGACGGTGAAGGCGACGAGGTACGAGGAGATCTTCGGCGTCTCACGGAACCGCGTCCGCGTGCGTCGCTCGTCGATCGCTTCTTCGGACGCGATGGGCATGTTGGCGATCGCCGCGTTCCCGGCCGGGTGAATGAGCTCGAGCGAGAAGCAGGCCTTGAACTCGGGCTCGTCGAAGCAGGGGAACGCCCGTCGAGCGTCGGCCGCCTCGAACTGGGTCGCGGCGTAGCGCTCCTCGCCGCGGAGCGACCGATACAGACCGCGGAGCGAGTCGCGAATGCCGCCCTTCCATGAGATCTCGAGCACGTGCTCGCCTGCGGGTATGTCGCTCGCGAACCGAAGCGTGGCGGTCTCCGACTCAGGGTCCAACTCAACTCGTTCGAGCTTGTTCTTCGCGTCGATCGTCGCCGCGACGATGTCCAGCTCGAGCGCGTGGAGGGTGATCTCCCGCGACGGCCGCGCGGAACGGAGCGCGATCCGCTCCGAGCCCGTCGACGTCCATGTGTCGAACTCGAGCTCGAACCTCAGCTCATAGCGGCTCGGAAGCACGTCCTTCGAGAGTCGAAAATTCCGCTTGTCCCCGCCCACGACGCTGTAAAGCCTACCTGCTACGGTCTTTACGTGCCCCCGCAATTCATCTTCACGATGTATCAGCTCAAGAAGATCGTGCCCTCGACCCAGCGGGAGATCCTGCGTGGGATCACGCTGGCGTTCTACCCGGACGCGAAGATCGGCGTGCTCGGCCCGAACGGCGCGGGCAAGAGCACGCTTCTCAAGATCATGGCCGGGCTCGACCGCGATTTCATCGGCGACGCCAGGATCACCGAGGGCTATCGTCCCGGGCTGCTCGCGCAGGAGCCGGCGCTCGATCCCGGGAAGGACGTGCGCGGAAACGTCGAGGAGGGCGTGGCCGCCCAGCGCGCTGTCCTTGATCGCTACAACGAGCTGTCAATGAAACTCGGCGAGGACCTGACGCCAGCCGAGATGGAGCGCGTCACCGACGAGCTGCAGCGCACGCAGGATCAGATCGAGGCGAAGGGCCTCTGGGAGCTCGACGCCACGGTCGACGTCGCGATGGACGCGCTGCGCTGCCCGCCCGGCGACCAGGACGTCGCAACCCTTTCCGGTGGCGAGCGCCGTCGCGTGGCACTCTGCAGGCTCCTTCTGTCGAAGCCCGACCTCCTCCTTCTGGACGAGCCCACGAACCACCTCGACGCCGAATCGGTGGGCTGGCTCGAGCGTCACTTGGCCGAGTACCCTGGCTGCGTCGTCGCGGTCACCCACGACCGCTACTTCCTCGACAACGTGGCCGGCTGGATCCTCGAGCTCGACAAAGGCGCCGGGATTCCCTACCAGGGCAACTACAGCTCGTGGCTCGAGCAGAAGCGCAAGCGCCTCGCGGACGAGGAGAAGCAGGAGTCCGCGCGCCAGCGAACGCTCGCGCGCGAGCTCGAATGGGTGCGCGCGTCGCCCCGCGCGCGACAAGCGAAGAGCAAGGCGCGCATCGATTCGTACGAGCGCCTCCTAGCCGAAGACCCCGAACTCCGCGAGCGGGAGCTCGAGATCTCGATCCCGCCCGGTCCGCGGCTCGGCGACGTCGTCGTCGAGGCGGAAGGTGTCCGCAAGGCCTATGGCGACAAGCTCCTCTTCGATGACCTCAGCTTCTCGCTGCCGCGAGGCGGCATCGTCGGCGTGATCGGCCCGAACGGCGCGGGGAAGACGACGCTGTTCCGGCTCATCACCGGCGAGGAGAAGGTGGACGCGGGGACGCTGCGCGTCGGCGAGACCGTCAAGCTCGCATACGTCTCGCAAAGCCGCGACACGCTCGACCCGAAGAAGAACGTGTGGGAAGAGATCTCGGGCGGCGAGGAAAACATCCAGATCGGCTCGCGAACACGGAACGCGCGCGCGTACGCCGCGTCACTGAACTTCCGCGGCGCGGACCAGCAGAAGAAGGTGGGGGACCTCTCCGGCGGCGAGCGCAATCGCGTGCATCTCGCGAAGCTCCTGCGCTCGGGCGGCAACGTGCTCCTGCTCGACGAGCCAACGAACGACCTCGACGTCGACACACTCCGCGCGCTCGAGGAGGCGATCCTCGATTTCGCAGGATGTGTCGTCGTGATCAGCCACGATCGATGGTTCCTCGACCGCGTCGCGACGCACCTGCTCGTCTTCGAGGGCGATAGCCGTGTCCGCTGGTTCGAAGGCAATTACCACGCGTACGAAGAATTCATGCGCAAGACCGTTGGGACGGATTGGCGCCCGCATCGCATCCGTTACCGACCGCTCATGCGCGCGTGACGTCTGGGCGCACGCTCCTCGCGCGCGGCGAGGACGCGGACGTCTTCGCGATCGACGACACACGCGTACTCCGCCGCTATCGCCGCCGGGCGGTGCCCGAACGCGAGGTCGCGATCATGCGCTACGTGCGCGAGCGCGGGTATGCCGCGCCGCGAGTCATCGACGTGAGCGGCCACGACCTGACGCTCGAGCGTATCGACGGGCCGACGATGCTCGCGGACCTGCGGCGCCGGCCCTGGCGCTTTCGGACACACGCGCTGACCCTGGCGCGGATGCATCGCGAACTGCACGCCATACCGCCGCCGGATTTCCTTGGCAGCGAGGGCGCCGCGATCCTGCATCTGGACCTTCATCCGGCGAACGTGATGCTCCCGCGGCAGGGTCCAGTGGTCATCGACTGGGCGAACGCCGCTCGCGGCGACGCTCCATTCGACGTGGCCCTTACCGCGGTCGTGCTCGCGGGTGCGCCGGTGGGGCCACCGCTATCGTGGCTGCGCGACTGGTTCGTGCGGGCCTTCGTCGGCGAGTTCGCGCCCGCGGAATGGCGAGTCGGCGTCGATCGCGCTGTCGCTTACCGGAGAGCCGATGGCAACGTGAGCGACAAAGAGCGCGACCGGCTGACAAAGCTCCACCTCTAGTACTTCAGAGCCACCGAGCCCGATACCCGTTGCACTCGTCCCCCCAAATGCGCGGCGCGTAGGGTCGCCGTCACCGCGCGTCGCGAGGAGGGCCGTGCCGCGATGGACCTGTCACGATCGGAGAGCGACCTAGCCGCCATCTACGACGCGATGGCATGCGGCGTCGTGGTTCGCAATGCGGCCGGTGCCGTCGTGTTCGCGAACGCCGCGGCGAAGCGGATCTTCGGACGACCGCCCGAGGAGCTCGAGGGCCGCGAGGCGCCCGGCGAGGATCGCCGCGTCCGGGAGGACGGAACCACCATGCCCGACGACGAGGTCCCGAACGTCGCGGCGCAGGCGCGCGGCGAGCCCATCCGCAACGTGATGATGGGCATGGTCCGAGCCGATGGATACGTGCGCTGGCTCTTGGTCGACGCGGTCCCAGTCAAGGACGCGTTCGGCCGAGTTCGCGAGGTCGTCTCGAGCTTCACCGACGTCACCGACCGCAAGAAAGCCGAGCACGAGCTCGAACGGCAGGCGCTGCACGACACCCTGACCGGCCTACCGAACCGGTCTCTGCTTCTCGACCGCCTCGAGCAGGCCCTCCGGACCGCGCGTCGGCTCGCGACGCCGCTCGCTCTTCTGGTGACGGACCTCGATCGCTTCAAGGAGATAAACGACACCTTCGGGCACCAGGCCGGAGACCTTCTCATCGGTGAGGTCGCGCGGCGCATCACGGCGGAGCTCCGCGAGACCGACACGGTGGCACGGCTCGGCGGCGACGAGTTCGCGCTGATCCTTCCGGGCGCGGATGAGGGCGGCGCGGGACACGTCGCGCAGAAGATCATCGCCGCGCTGCAGCGTCCCTTCGAGATCGAGGGAGCCGCCCACGAGGTCGCCATCTCCATCGGCATCGCCGTGAGCCCGCAGCACGGCGAGGATGTCGAGACACTCATGCGCCGCGCCGACATGGCCATGTACGTCGCGAAGACGACGCCGGGCGGATCTGCGGTGTACGCGGAGCAGCAGGACCCCGAGGGATCGAACCAGCTCGCCCTCATGGCCGAGCTGCGGCATACGCTCGATGCCGACGAGCTGCAGGTCGTCTACCAGCCGATCGTCGGATTCACCGAGGGCGAGGCGATGAGAGTCGAGGTACTGGCGCGCTGGCGTCACCCGGAACGCGGCCTCATCGCACCCGGCGAGTTCATCCCGCTCGCGGAGCGCTCCGGCCTCGTGAAATCGCTCTTCTCGCGAGTGCTCGCGATGACGCTCGCGCAGTGCGCGGAATGGAAGCGCGCCAACGTGCCCCTCCAGGCCGCGGTGAATCTCTCGATACGCAACCTGCTCGACCCGGATCTGCCGCGCGTGGTCGGTCAGGCGCTCGAGCGCGCCGGGATCCCGCCGGCGTGGCTGGCGTTCGAGATCACCGAGTCGATGCTGATGGCTGAGCCAAACCGCGTGCTGCGCACGCTCGCCGAGCTCCGCGACCTCGGGGTGCAGCTGGCCATCGACGACTTCGGCGTGGGCTACAGCTCGCTTGCCTACCTGCAACGGCTTCCGGCCTACGCCGTGAAGATCGACCGTTCCTTCGTGAGTCGCATGACTCGCGACCGCGGCAGTGCTGAGATCGTCAAGCTCATCACGAACCTGGGTCACGCGCTCGGGATGAAGGTGGTCGCGGAGGGGATCGAGGACCAGGCCACGTACGACGCGTGCGCCGCCGCCGGCTGCGACAGCGCGCAGGGCTTCTTCGTCGGGCGGCCGATGGTCGCGACGGCGATCCCGGCCTGGCTCGCGCAGGGCCACCGCACGATCACGATCAACTAGCGCCGCGCTCTGGCACAGTGAGCGCCTGTGCCAGGACGCATCGTCGCCTGCGGCGGGCAGCAGCTCTTCTTTCCGGCCCTTACGCGCTACCTCTTCGACCTCGCCGGGCGAGCGCGGCCGAAGATCCTGTTCCTGCCGACGGCGTCGGGCGACGATCCGGCTTACCTCCTCACCTTCTATCAGGCGCTGGCCGGCGTCGCGTGCGAGCCATCGCATCTCTTGCTGTTCAACCGCACCGTCGACGACATCGGCGGGCTCATCCGGTCGCAGGACGTGGTGATGGTCGGCGGCGGGAACACCGCGAACATGCTCGCGATCTGGCGCTTGCACGGCGTCGAGGACGCGCTTCGCAACGCCTACCGGAACGGGACGATCCTCACTGGATGGTCGGCCGGATGCATCTGCTGGTTCGAGGCGGGAATCACCGATTCCTTCACGCTCGAGCTCGGTCCGCTGCGCGATGGCCTGAAGCTGCTCAAAGGGAGCGCATGCCCTCACTACGACTCGGAAGAGCGACGGCGCCCGGTGTACGCGCGCGAGATCGCCGCCGGCTTGCCGCCCGGCATCGCGCTCGATGACGGCGTCGCAGCGCGATACGAGGACGAGCGGCTCGTCGAAATCGTGAGCGCGCGATCGGAGGGCCGCGCGTTCCGGGTCGACGCGAGCGGCGAGCATCCGCTCGAGGTTCGCGTTCTCGGCTAAGGGAGAGCGAGCTTTCCGGCCGCGTAGTAGGCGGCGGCCCGATCGCGAAAGTAGCCGCCATCGTCGTCCGCGTTGAGCGAGGTGCGCGTGTTGCCATCGATCGGCGCCGGATTCGTGACGCCGTCGCCCGCCGCGTCGCAGGCGCAGGTCGCGCCGTCGGCCCCACGCCCGAAGAGGAAGGCGATGACGCCCGCGCGGACGTACGCGCTTAGGTTCGCGCGGCCGGCGTCGTCCAGGAACCATTCGACCGTGTTGTCCTGGTAGTGGTTCCAGGTGTTGTTCATTGCGCGCATCTTGGTGTTGCCGAGCGGGATCTGCCAAAGGACGATCCGCTTCTGGGTAAGGGCGGAGAATCGCGCGAGATAGCGAGCCTGGCGCGCGAAGTCCTCCGCATACCACCAGCCCCGGTCGTCGCCTCTCTGGTATCGCTTGAAGGCCGCGTCGCGGTCGCTGAACCCGCCGAACACCAGGTCAAAATTCGCATGGAGCGCGTTGAAGAACGTCGCCGAGCGGGTCGACCATGCATCGAGCGTCGCGTCCGGCGGCTTCTCGTAGAACGGGTCGTGGTTCGTCCCGAACTCAGATAGGTCGTAGGCGACGATGACGTTCGGCGCGTATGTGTCGCGCAGCCTCAAGATGCCGCCCGCGAACCCCACCGCGTTGTCGGCGAGACCCGCGAGCTCCGACAGACCCGTGGCTGCGACGCGGACCGGAGCGGAAGCGGGATCGTCGCCGTAGCGCTGCTCGATGTATCCCCAGCGATCCGGCTCGACGTGCAGCACGACCTTGGCCGGGGACTCGGCGCCGGCGCGCTGTAAGAGGAGCCGCAGGTCGGCGAAGTACGCGGTCATCGTCGAGGTGTTCTGCAGGTTGGCGAAGTCACCGGCCGGCTCGCCCAATCCGTTGCCCGGAGCGGACTGGAGCATCTGGTAATAGGTGAACACCGGGACCAGGCCATTCCGCACCGAGTCCTGGATGTAGTAGGACGCGAACTGCGCGCCGGAGTTCCATGTCGCCCAGCCGTTGCCGGTGTTGACTCCCCCGGACAGGTACTGATAGCGGAACGCGAACGGCGCGGCCGCGCGCATCGCCGCCGCGCCATCGGGTCCATCGGTCATCCCGATCTCCAGCGAGCGGCTCGGCCACCGCGCGGGAAGGGGTGCGAGCGACCCCGCCGGGGCGGTCCCCGGGACGGTCACGTACCAGAAGACGCCGTAGTCCTCCATCCACTGCGCGCCTTCGACGAGCGGGCGGATCGAGAGCCGGTAGGTGCCGGGAATCTGCGGCGCGATCACGCTGAACTGGAACCAGGCGACCTGATTCGGACCCACCCACGGCGCAGGCTGGGCCGCGACGCGGTTGTAGCGGGGCCAGCCGGTCGCAGGCGATCCATTGCTGCCGTCGCCGCCGAGTGCCGTCGCGCGATCCTGGCCCGGATCGGGGTCCCACGTTCCGAGGTACGCGACCTCGCCCATTTTTCCTGCGACCCATCCGCGGGTGCCGGTGTTGTAAAAAGCCACGGTCGCGGTCGAGCGTTCGCCCGGGCACAAGGTCGGATACCCGCTCTGGCCGTACCACGCCGCATGGAAACCCGGGATCCCTGAGGGCAGGTTTGCCGGTGGCGGAATCCCCGGACCGACGCTCGATGTGCACGGATCGGCTGCGGCGATGGACCCGGACGCGGCGGGACTCAGCGGCACGAGGATCGCTATCAATAGGAGGAACGCGCTCAGGCGGCCGGCCACTGCGAGAAACCCGTTAGGCCGTGCGGGGCTCGGGCTTCTCTGGATCGATCCCGAGCTCGGCGAGCGCCTTCGCGACCTCGGCCGCGCCGTACTCCTCGGTGAGCGCGAGCGCGTGCAGCGATGCGGTGGCCACGCTCTCCGCGTCGATCTCGAAGTGGCGGCGCAGCGCCTCGCGGGTATCGCTCCGCCCGAAGCCGTCCGTGCCGAGCGGGACAAACGGACTCCCCACCCAACGCGAGACCTGATCGGGCAACGCCTTGAGCCAATCCGATGCAGCGACGATCGGGGAATGACCACCGAGGACCGACGTGATGTGCGGCAGGCGTGGCTCGGCCTCGGGGTGCAGACGGTTCCACCGCTCGACGGCGAGCGCCTCATTGCGCAGCTGCTGGTAGCTCGTGACGCTGTACACGTCCGCGCTGACGTCGTATTTCTCGTGCAAGAGCTCCTGCGCGCGGAGGACCTGCCGCATGATCGAGCCCGATCCGAGGAGCGTGACCCGTCGCCGACTTCCCGCCTCGCCAGGCCGGAAGAGGTATATGCCGCGGACGATGCCCTCCTCGACGCCTTCGGCCATCGCCGGCTGCGGGTAGTTCTCGTTGTAGAGGGTCAGGTAATAGAAGATGTCCTCACCGTCGCCGAGCATCCGCTTGATGCCGTCGCGAACGATCACCGCCGTTTCGTACGCGAACGCCGGGTCGTATGCGCGGATGTTCGGGATCGACGTCGCGAGTACCTGACTGTGCCCGTCCTCGTGTTGCAGGCCTTCGCCGTTCAACGTGGTCCGGCCGGCCGTCGCGCCGCAGAGGAATCCGCGGCCCCGCGCGTCGCCGAACGCCCAGATCTGATCGCCGGTGCGCTGCATGCCGAACATCGAGTAAAAGACGTAGAACGGCAGCATCTGCTCGCTGTGGGTCGCGTAGCTCGTGCCCGCGGCGGTGAACGACGCCATCGAGCCCGCTTCGGTGATGCCTTCCTCGAGGACCTGGCCGTCGATCGCCTCGCGGTATGGGAGGAGCGTCTCGGCGTCGACCGGCTCGTAGCGTTGCCCGAGCGGCGAGTAGATCCCGACCTCCTTGAGCGCGCCTCGTCGGGAATGATCGGCACGATGCGTTTGCCGATGTTCTTGTCGCGCAGCAAGTTCCTTAGGAGACGCGTAAACGCCATCGTCGTGGATGCGGCCGCGCTTCCCGATCCCTTCGGGAACTCTGCGAAGGCCGCGGGGTCCGGCTGCTGCAACGGCTTCCCTCGGACGACGCGCCTCGGCACGAAACCGCCGAGCGCCCGACGTCGCTCGATCATGTATTGGACCTCGGGAGAGTCCGGCCCCGGGTGGTAATACGGCGGGTCTTCGGTGAGCTTGTCGTCCGAGATCGGTAGCTGCAGGCGGTCGCGGAAGATCTTGAGCTCTTCGAAGCTCATCTTCTTCGCCTGGTGCGTGATGTTGCGCGCCTCGACCGACGGCCCGAGCGCCCAGCCCTTCACCGTCTGCGCGAGGATCGCCGTCGGCGCGCCGGTGTGACGGACCGCGGCGTGGTACGCCGCGTACACCTTGCGGTAGTCGTGGCCGCCGCGGCGCAGGCTGCGCAGCTGCTCGTCGGAAAGATGTTCGACCATCTTGCGCAGGCGCGGGTCCGTTCCGAAGAACTTCTCGCGGATGTACGCGCCGTCCGCGATCGTCATGCGCTGCGACTCGCCGTCGGTGGCCTCGGCCATCCGGTTCACGAGCACGCCGTCGACGTCGCGCGCGAGGAGGTCGTCCCACTCCCGCGACCAGAGGACCTTGATGACATTCCAGCCGGAGCCGCGGAAGACCGACTCGAGCTCCTGGATGATCTTGCCGTTGCCGCGGACCGGACCGTCGAGACGCTGAAGGTTGCAGTTCACGACGAAGGTCAGGTTGTCCAGACCTTCGCGCGCGGCGACGTGTAGCGCTCCGAGCGCCTCGGGCTCATCGCACTCGCCGTCGCCGAGGAACGCCCAGACCCGCGAGCTCGTGGTGTCCTTGATGCCGCGGTGATGGAGGTAGCGGTTGAAGCGCGCCTGGTAGATCGCGGCGAGCGGGCCGAGACCCATCGACACGGTCGGGAACTCCCAGAACTCGGGCATGAGGCGCGGGTGTGGATAGCTCGAGAGACCTTCGCCGGGCACGACCTCGCGCCGGAAGTGATCGAGCTGCGACTCGCTGAGGCGACCCTCCACGAACGCGCGCGCGTAGATGCCGGGCGCGGCGTGTCCCTGGAAGAAGATCTGATCGCCCGACGCACCGTCGTCCTTCCCGCGGAAGAAGTGGTTGAAGCCCACCTCGTACAGGCTCGCCGCCGAGGCGTACGTCGCGAGGTGACCGCCGATGCCCTCGAAGTGATGGTTCGCGCGGACGACCATCGCGACCGCGTTCCAGCGGATAAGCCGCCGGATGTGGAGCTCCATCTCCTCGTCACCGGGGAAGTACGGCTCCTGCTCCGGTGAGATCGTGTTGATATACCGCGTCTGCGTGAGCGGGGGCAGCCCGACGTGGAGCATCCGCGCCCGCTTGAGCAGCTTGTAGAGGACGAAGCGAGCGCGATCGCCGCCCGACTGTTTGACGAGCGCGTCGAGCGACTCGATCCACTCCTGGGTCTCTTGGGGGTCGATATCGGGCAGCTGGTGCTTGAACTCGTCGTAGACGTCGTGCACGTCACGCATCCAGGTCGATGTTAACGGCGTAGCCCCTTTAAACTCGTCCATATGCAAGAGCGTCCCCGGCGTCGCCGATTCAGGCCGCGCCGGCCGAAGGCGGAGCCGCGACCGACCTCGTCGTCGCCGGCTCCAACTCGGGGCCCACAGCGTCAGATCGAGCCGCGAGGTGATCGCCGTCCGGCGGCGAGGTCACCACAGCGTGGCGACCGCAGGCGGCCGCAGCGCGCGCGAGATGAGATCCGCCCGGGTATGCCGTGCCTGATCCTGCTCGACTCCCGGGAGGGCGAGCCCGACCGCACCGGGGCCGCCGCCGTGTTCGAGGGCTTCTTCGACTTCGAGACGGGCGACCCGCGCCGAAGCGGCGGCGGAATACCGCGGCTACGAGTCGGCGACGAGCGTCTCTGGGGCTTCGAGTGCTGGTGGCGGCTCGACCCAACGCGCGCCGGTCTCTTGCCGGACGACCGGGAGCAACTGGAGACGTCGAAGCGCCTCCTTCGTGGTCTGCTACGCGACGCGAAGCGGAGCGGCGGCTACCGGAGCCTGCCGGCGCGGACCTAAGCCGGAGTGATTTTCTCCGCCTGCGGCTTACCGCGGCGGGGATCCATCCCCTTCTCGTAAGTCACGCTCTGACCCTCACGGAGGGTATCGAACGCGTCGCCTTCCACCTGCGACCGGTGAAAGAAGATGTCTGAGCCGTCCTCAGTCTGGATGAAGCCGAAGCCCCTGTCGCCGACGAGCTTCTTGATCGTTCCGTTCGCCACTTGTCCTCCACGTGCGTGGGCACGTCTTCGCGTGTTGTTTGACTGAATGGTAGTGCCTGGCGGCCAGCCGGTACTAGGACCTTTCCGGTACGAGCGTGTGCCGCCCTGTGACTAGGCCAGGCGACTGACTACGCCGACGATGCGCTTACTCGCGCGTGACGGGTGGACGATTAAGGCGCGCGGGGCAGGGGAGCGTATGCGTCGGCCGCGTATTCGATTCTGGCAAAAGGTCCTCGCGGCGCTGGTCATCGTCGGGGTGGCGCCGATCGCCCTGGTCAGCGTCGTGTCCACGAACAACACACGTAACGACCTGACCCTGCTCGGCGTGACGAACATCCGCCAGCGCTCGACTTCGACCGCGAACGCCATCGACGCCTACCTCGCCAGCCGCCTTGGCGACATCATTCTTGTCGCCAAGCTGCCGGACATCGTCCGGTACGCGACAAACCTCGGCGATCAGGAGTCCCGCGCGATCGCGCGTACCGCGCTCGCAGCGGCCGCGGCCCGGGCCCCCGAATATGAATCCGTCGCCGTGGTGGACCCCAAAGGAACCATCGTCGCGGCCTCCGTCCCGACCGATGAAGGCACGAGCGTCGCGTTCCGCGAGTACTTCCTCACGGCGATGAAGGGCACGCCGTACGTGAGCGACCCGTCCTACTCGGTGATCACCAACAAGCCCGCGCTCTTCTTCTCGTCCCCGGTCGCTTCGAATAACGTCGTCGTCGCCGTCGTTCGCACGCGCGTAAACCTCGCCGCCATCTGGGACATCGTCGAGAGCGACGCCGGCTCGGTCGGCGTGGGCGCGCATTCATTCCTGGTCGACGACTACGGCATTCGCCTTGCGGTCTCCGAGACCAAGGGCAACCGCGCGCAGGCCGAATCGCTCATCTACAAGCCGATCGCCCCGATCGACGCGGACACGGCGAAAAAGCTCGCTGCCGACAAGCGCTTCGGGACGATCACACCGGACAAGCTCGTCATCGATCCCCTCCCGACCTTGAAGGCGGCGCTCGATGGATTGCCGAAAGGCGCGAGCGGCGACGCCGCGTTCGCCTTCGGCAGCGGCTCCGCCGAGCAGCGCGGCGTGGTGACGCGTCTCGTGAACAAGCCGTGGGGCTACGTCCTCGCGGTGCCGCTGACTACCTACACGAAGGCGGCCGACAACGCCACCTTCGACGCCGGACTCATGCTCGTCATGGGCGTTCTCCTCTCCTTCGTCATCGGGATCTTGCTCACGCGTTCGCTGGTCGGACCGCTCCGCCGACTCGTCGGAGAGGCCACCCAGGTCTCGACCGGCGACATCGATCTGCGCGAAGCGCACTTCGACACCCGAAGCGGCGACGACATCACGCATGAGGTCGCCTCAGCGTTCGATCGCATGCTCAACGCGCTGCGCTTCTACGCTCTGGCCGACGAGGCCGGGAGCGGTGGCGAGGAGTAGAGGTGAACGCGCTCGCCCTTGAGCTCCTGGGCGTCGCGAAGGAATACCTCGGTCCCGCCGCGCCCGCGTTCCTCTCGCGCGAGCTGCATGCCATGGGCGTCAACGCGAACACCGTCGAGCGAAGCCACCTCCTCCCGCTCGCGGAGCGCGCGCGGCTCGCCGCAGCCCGTGTCATGGACAACAAGAGAGCGGGCGAGTTCGCGCAGGCGCTCGCGCAGCAGGGACGCACCGCCGAGGTGAAGGTGCCGAACGACCACCGCCTCGCCAGCGACGCCGCCGCGAAGCTCTTCGCAAGCGGCCGCCTGCGTCAGGCCGAGACCGCGTATCGCGAGCTCGTCGCGAAGCACGGCGACGTCGACTCGTACGGCGGTCTGGCGCGCACGCTCGTGTCGCTCGAGGAACGCGACGCCGCGCTCCTCGCCCTTCGCGAGGGCGCCGGGGCGTGTGCAAGAAAGAACGACCGCGTGAGCGCGGTCGCGCTCCTCGGTGTCGCGGTCGAGATCGCGCCATTCGACCTCGCGGCGCACCGCCGCCTTGCGGCCGCTCTCGCGAACCAGGGCGATCTCATCAGCGCGTGCGAGGAATACGCGCGCTTCATCGACGTCTCGCTCGCTCAGCGGGACACAAGACGTGCGTGGCTCGAGCTCACCTATGGGCGCGAAACGCTGGGCGATCTCCCGCAGCTTCTGGCGATCGCGGACCGCGTGGCCGCGGCGCAGGGCGGGGCGAAGCCGACGCCGCCACCGTCCGTACGCGTCGCGGCCACACCGTCCGCGCCCGCGCCCGCACCTGCCGCTCCGGTGAAGCCATCGGGGGGCTCTGCCCCCCAGCCCCCGGCGAAGAGCATTTCGAACGAAGCCGCGGTGGAAGCGAAGCATCGCTCGGCCCTCGCGGCGGCAGTCCAGGCGCGCACCCGGCCCGAGGCGAGCTCAGCGGTGGTGCTGAAGAACGCCGAAACGATCACGCATGCCGAGCACTCGGATCTCGCGAACGCCGCGGACCTCGTCGCGCGTGCCGGTATCGGCGCCACGTCGGCGCCAAAGCCCGAGCCCGCCCCGGCGAAGCACAAGGGCGCCGTGTTCACACCGCGGCCGATGGCCGAGCTCGAGGCCGAGCTCGCCCGCCACGTCGCCACCGGAAACCCGCCCGACGACGCGGCCGCGGCTCACGTGCGCGCGACCATCCTCATCGCGGCCCGCGACGCCCGCGCGAACGAGGTCACGCTCGACGCGGCGCGCAGGCTGATGGCGCTCCACAAGATGCAGGCGGCGTCCGACGTCCTGCTCGATCTCATCGGCGCCGGATTCAAAGACCGCGAAGCCCAGCGTCTGCTGATCGAGATCGACTGCGAGCTCGGCCGCCGCGACACCGCGCGGGAGAAATGCCACCTGCTCGGCGCCGCCTACCGGCTCGACGGTCAGGGTGCCGTCGCCGAAGACGTGGAGCGCCTCGCCGCGATCCTCTAGCTGACTACCCCGTCGAGAAGCGCGATGGCGCCACGGAGCCGCGATCGAGGAACGGCTTTGCCAGGAACGTGATCACGACGCCAGCGATGAATCCGCCGATGTGCGCCCAGTACGCGACGCCGCTGGTCTGATCGGTCACCGCGATCGAACCGATCCCGTTGACGAACTGCAGCAGCGCCCAGACCCCGATCATGACGACGGCAGGAACCATGATCGGGCGCAGTAGGACGAACCCGAGCGCGAGAAGCACCTTGATGCGGTTCGTCGGGAACAGCACCAGGTATGCGGCCATCACTCCGCTGATCGCGCCGCTCGCGCCGAGGCTTGGGATGATCGAATCAGGCTGACTGAAGACGTGAGCAAGGCTGGCGATGATGCCGCAGACCAGATAAAAGGCGACGTACTTCACATGACCGTAGGCCTTCTCGATGTTGTCGCCGAAGATGAAGAGAAAGAGCATGTTTCCGCCGATGTGCAACCAACCGCCGTGCATGAAGATCGAGGTCAGGAGCGTCAGCCATATCGGCATCGGTCCAGGCGCTTCGTCGATGATCGCCGTCGTCCCGTCGGGCAGCACGAGCTGCTGCGCGCCGACGATGTCGATGCCGTGCGTGATCTCCGCCGGCACGGCGGAGTACCCATTCGTGAAGTTCGGATCGACGAGCTGATAGAGGAAGACGACGACGTTGATCGCGATGATCGCGATGTTGACGTAGGGAATGCCCGGCGGGCCGGTATCCTCGTCGCCGATCGGGATCACGGATGCATTCTCCGCAGACTGGCTAGCAAGCGCCAATTCGGCTTGGTGGGGACCGGTCCGGCCAGGCTGGGTACGAGGCGTGCCCTGCCCGTTGTCCGATGCGACTTTCGAGGTACTGCGGGCGGGAGCGACTGCCCGGCGGGGCACCCCTCTGGCAGCGACTCGCGCGGCGCGCCGGCTTTCGCGGCACCGTTGCCGTCTACGGCTACGGCGTAGGCGGCCGACCCGGTGGCGCGCAGCGCAAGGCCGAGCGCACCGGCGTGCAGGACGGGATGGTGCTCGCCGATTACGAGCCCGGCCTCATACGTGTCTGGGTGCCCTGCACGTGCCAGGCCGCGGACTTCGATCTCGACCAGCTGCACGAGGCTCATGAGGATCCGCTCGCGAGCTTCGCGCACGAGCTCGGCCACCACGTGCAGTACGCGCGGCGTCGCACCTACTTCAACGAGGCGGTCGCCGAGCGCTACGGGAGGCTTCTGCTTCGGGAGTTCGGGGTCCGCTGAACCGCGATCAGGACACGTGTGTGAAGGTCACGTCGGGCAAGTCCGTCGCCTGAACCCCCGGCTGCAGCGTCAAGCGCGGCGCGGGCGACGAGCCGCGCGGCGGATTCCCTCGACGCGTTCCAACGAGCGAAGGGATTGGGGTCGGCGTCGGCGGCGCCGGCTTCGCCGCCGCGGGCGAGCTCTCGACCGGCGGCTGGAGCGGCGCATTCGGATTCTTCACGTTCGTTGACGCATAGGCGTACCCCGCGACCAGCACGAGCAGCGTCGTCACGGCCGACCCGACCTTGAGCGCCCACTCGGCCATCAGGCCGGGGCTTTCACGAACGGGACGCGGTCGAAGGTCTGGCCGAGTATTTCCTTCGCGTCGACGCCGAGGTGCGAGGCGAGGATCTCCTGGTACACAGCGCGGAAGTCGACCGTGTACGAGAGGTTCCCGAGCTGGTCGAGCTTCGCGAGGTCCGGCGTCTC
>VBGU01000317.1 GCA_005881085.1 Chloroflexota bacterium
GGATTGCCACCGGTGATCGCCGCCGCGGCGAACGGCGACAGCGCGACCGGCGGCGATACCTCGGAGAGCACGGCGTAGTAGAAGACGAACATGTGCGCGGCGGGCGGCGCGACGCCGAGCGTGATCAACGCCGGGACGACAGTGGGCACCGCGACGAGATACGTGGCGGTGATCGGCAGTGACAGACCGAGCACCCAGAGCACGAGAGCCGAAACGATGAGCGTCGCCACGAGGTTCCCGAAGCCAAGGGCCAGGATGAGGCTCGAGATCTTGAGGCCGAGGCCCGTCTGCAGGAGGATCCCGACCGCGATGCCGGCGACCGCTGTTGTCGCACCGATGGGCAGGACCTGCTTCGTCCCGGCCGCGAGCGCCTTCACGAGCTTGCTCGGGTCGAGAGAGGTCTCGCGCCGGATGTAGGAGACCAGTATCGCGACGACGATCGACCAGAACACCGCGGTGATGGTCGAGAAGCCCGCAATGAGGAAGGCGATGATCGCGAAGAGCGACGTGTACTGGTACCAGTAGCGCTTCGTGAGATCCCAGAAGCCAGGCGCATCGAGCGCGATGGCGCGCGCGCCGAGCCGGCGCGCATCGATCTCGATCGTGAGGAGGATCCCGAGGTAGTAGAGGATCGTCGGCATCATCGCCATGACCACGACCTGCAGGTAGCTGATGCCGAGGATCTCGGCCATGAGGAACGCCGCCGGTCCCAGCACCGGAGGTGAGATGACCGCGCCGATCCCGCCGGCCGATAGGATCGCCCCGCTCGATTCCCGGTCGTGTCCCGCCTTCTTCAGCATCGGGTAGGCGATGGATCCGAGCGTGACGGTCGTCGCGACGCCCGAACCCGAGACCGTACCGAGGAGGAACGAAGCCACCGTCACCGTGCGTGCCGCGCCTGTCGGGCGCTTCCCCGTCAGAGCGAACGCGAGATCGACGTAGAACTTTCCGGCTCCGGTGTAATCGAGGATCGCGCCGTAGATCGTGAACAGGATGATGAACGTGGCCGCGACCTGAAGCGGCGTGCCGAGCATCCCGTCCAGGCCGAGGTACTGATTCGCGACGATGTAGTCCAGATCCTTCGGCGGTCCGCGGAAAGGCCCGGGCATGAAGTCCGCGAAGTACGCGTATGCGATCGCCGCGAGGCCGATCGCCGGCAGGTGCCAGCCGATGGTGCGGCGGCCCGCTTCGAGCACGGTGACGATGGCGATCACGCCAAAGACGAAGTCCCACTGGTTCGGGCTGTTCACGCGATAGATGACGGTCTCGAAGTTGAGGAAGACGTACGTCGTGATGGCGACCGACGCGGCGATGAACGCGAGGTCGATCGCGTTGACGCGTTTGATGAACCGCGGGTGCATCGGGTAGAGGAGGAAGGTGAGGACGAGGATCGCGGTCAGGAAGATCATCACGTAGATCTGCGGCGTGGTGATCGTCTGCCCGAGCACGCGAAGGGACGGGACGAGCACGACACCCGTGAACGGGATCTCCGCGCCGGCCGCGGCGAAGTAGAGCGCGAACAGGGTCGTCGCGACGGCAAGGATCGTGACGATCTTGTCCCACCAGCCGGTGAAGGTCCGCGTCCTCGCCTCGGCCTCGTACTCCTCGATGAGCTCTTTGGTCTTGTCCTCGGCGAGCACGGCCTCGAGGTCGGGGCGCGCGATGATCTCCGGCTCGGAGGCGCGCTCGCTCACCGGGCGCCCTCGAGCAGGGCGAGCACCCACGGACGGTCCTCGGCGCGAACGCGGACGACGGTCTCACCGAAGCGCGGCTTCAATTCGATCCGCCACCGCGACGTGGAAAGCGCCTGCTCCCCGGCCGGCGTGATCCGAATGACAAGCGCGGAGTCGACCGCGACCGTCGGCGGCGACGCCTCTGTCCAGAGTCCCTCCGACTGGGTGGGCTCGCCTCTCCAGCCGAAGTACTCGATGGACCGGATGTCGCTCGAGCGGACGCGCTGGATGCGCAGGCCGGTCCCCTGTCGGGCAAGGTCTTCGAACACGGTGACCTGGTAGATCGACTGGCGATACGAGTAGTGAAGGGCTTCCTCAGGGTCCAGCGTTCCGACGAACTCGGTCGCACCGTCGCTTACGGTGAGGACCGACACGGGGGTGGCCAGCGCCACCCCCGCCACCGTCACGATCGCCGCGCCGAGCGCGACGAAAGCGTTATTTCTTCCAGACACCTTTCGACTTCGGTCTGCGCAGTGCCCGCCCTTACGGGCGGTCTGCGCAGCAAGCCAAAAGGCTTGCCAATTGAAGCACCTACTTTTTCCACACGCCTTTTGACTTGTAGAAGTCGATCGCGCCCTGGTGGTAGTCGATCGGCGAGCCGAGCACGGCTGTTTCCAGCGACAGATCGTTCGCGGCGTTGTGGACCTTCACGA
>VBGU01000326.1 GCA_005881085.1 Chloroflexota bacterium
CGAGATCGCCTGGGTTTCCTCCGACACGACCACCACGATCGCGTCGGTCTGCGCGCTGATCGAGAGCGCCGCACGGTGTCGCATGCCGTACCGGTGCGCGCCGCGGTCGGTGTTCTCCTCGAGGGGAAGAAGGCACGCGGCCGCGAGGATCTGTCCACCGCGCACGATCACCGCGCCGTCATGCAGCGGTGAGCGCGTCATGAAGATCGACGCCAGCAGCTCCGCGGTGAGCTTGCCGTTCACGGGAACGCCGGTCTCGCTGTAATCCTGGAGGCCCGTCGCCCGTTCGAGAACGATGAGAGCGCCGTGCTTCGCCTCGCTGATGAGGAGTGCGGCGCGGACCAGCTCGTCGACGATGCCCTCGAGCTCCTCTTCGCTTCCCGGAGCGAGAAGCCGGTTGAGCGGGCCGAGCTGGCCGATCTGGCCGAGGGCGCGTCGCAGCTCGGGCTGAAAGACGACGACGAGCGCGATGAGGGCGACGGCGAAGAGGGCTTGCAGCAGGAGGGTCGTCAGGGTGAGGTGCAGGTACGACGCGACGAAATAGATGAGCACCAGGACCATGACACCGATGAGCAGCTGAACCGCGCGAGTTCCGCGGATGAGGAGGAGCACGTAGTAAACGAAAACCGCGACGATGAGGACGTCGAGAACATTGTTCCAGCCGAACGGCTGCCCCCTTGTGAGGATGTTCAGGAAATCGCTGATCCACCTCTGGAGGGCTTCCATCAGTCAGCCAGCGCCAGGGCCTCGACCTCCGCGGCAAGGTCGTTGCGTCCGTCGAGCAGCAGCGCGTGCGCGAGCAGCTGGCACTTTGCCTTCGCCACCTCTCGTTTGCCGAGCGTCCGGACGACATCCACGAGCAGACGCTGCGCGTCGTGACCGGCAACTCCCGCCGCGATCAGCTGGAGGAGCAGGTCCGACGCCGCGTCGAGGTATCCCTCTTCGATGTAGTGGCGCACGGCCTCGAGCGCCATGCCTGCGGCTCGCGGGTCCCGCGTCGCGAGATAGCGCGCCGCGGCCGCTTCGACGGCTACGGGATCGTCGACCGCCGTCGGCTCCCCGTTCCCGGGAGGGCCGATCCAGGTGTCTCGCGTAGGCGGGGGCTCGGGAGCGGGAGGCTCGGGAGCCGGGACCTCTGCGGCGGCGGTCTCCTCGGCAGCGGTCTCCTCAGCGGCCGTCTCTGTCGCGGCCGTGTCGAGCGTGGCGGTCTCTTCCGTCGCGTCGTCCGCCATCTGGTGGTCGGACGTCCAGCTGGCGATCGGCGGCGGGACCGTCCCCGATGCCCAGGGATCGTTCTCGAGCGTGATCTCGCGTCCTTGCTTTTCGGGCGTGGTCCGCTGGGGCGTGACCGGCGGCGGAGCTGCCCAGGGGTCGTCGGAGGACGTCGCGGTCGGAGGCGCGGGCGGTGGTGTGAACGTTCGCGCCGGTTCCGCACGCGGCATCGCCCATTGGTCGACGGCCTGGGGTCGGAGCGCGGTACCGCCTTCGCGCTCGGCGAAGCGCGTCGTCTCCTGCGACGGCTCCTCGGCCGGCTCATCGCGAACCGCGGGTGTGCCGTCCGCGATCGCGTCGAGCGTCGACACACCGCTTACGCCGCGAAGCTGTCCCTTCGCCCACGCGACCTCGTTCTTCGCGCGTTCGCTCTCGCCGTTATCGCGGAGGTCACGGATGAAGCGCGCGTACTCCTGCACCGAAGCATCGGTATCGCCGGCGAGCGCGAGCGCCGCGGCGAGACGGCGGTGCGTGGCGAGGTGGCCCGGATCCAGGACGACGGCTTGCCGGAGAAGACCGATGGCCGCCGAGCGTTCGCCCGATTTCGTAAGCGCGGCCGCACCATCGCGGAGAACGCGGAGTGCTCCCGCGCGGTCCTCCTGCTCGAAATGCACTTTCGCGAGGCCGCGATAACCACCCTCGGCGCCGGGGAACTTGTCGACCAGGTACTTGAAGCTCTGCTCGGCCTGACGCAGGCGTCCCTGCTCGAGGCTCTTGAGACCTTCTTTGAGAGCGACCTGGTAGTTGAAGTCCTTCGAAGCCATCGCCTTAGTCTGCGCTCCGCGCTCGCCTTCGGGCTAGCGCTTCGTGAACTGAGGCGCCTTTCGGGCGCGCTTGAGACCGGGCTTCTTCCGCTCCTTGGCGCGCGGGTCGCGCGTCAAGAGACCGGCCTTGCGCAGCAGCGGGAGGTGCTCCCGGTCCACCTGGAGGAGTGCGCGCGAGATGCCGTGCGCGATCGCGCCGATCTGGCCGCTCACACCGCCGCCTTCGACCTTGATCATGGCGTTGAAGCGGCGTGCGGTGCTGGTGACAGTGAACGGCAGCAGGGCCTGGTCGGTCGCGCCATCGCGAGCGAAGTAGTCGTCGAGCGGTTTTCCGTTCACGACCACGGCGCCTTCACCCGGAACGAGCCGGACGCGGGCGATGGATGTCTTGCGACGTCCCGTGCCCTGGAAATATGGCAACGCCTTCATGTCTTCTTCTCCTCAGTCGGGGGCTGGGGGGCGGAGCCCCCCACTGGCTTTTGCGCGGCGTGCGGATGGTCGGCGCCGGCGTACACGTGAAGCTTGCGCGACATCTGCTCGCCGAGCCGGTTTCGCGGGAGCATGCCGCGCACCGCGCGGCGGATGACTTCCTCGGGTCGCCGGGCAAGAAGCTGTTCCAGCGTCTCCGACCGCAGGCCTCCGGGATACCCCGAGTGCCGCACGTAGTTCTTCGC
>VBGU01000084.1 GCA_005881085.1 Chloroflexota bacterium
ACCACGACATCGGTGGGTCCCGAGAACTCGTTTAACGCGCCGATGACTTCGGACTGCGCCGGCAGAGGCGAGTGTCCGAGCGTGTAGAGTCGCGTGACCTCGGCGTCCCATTCCCTCGCGAGCCGCGCGCACATGTCGCGATACGCGCCGTCGACACGGTAGCCGATGCCGGCGAGCGCCTCGAGCGTCACGCGGGCGTCCCCAGTGACCGCGATGGCGCCCTGCTTGTGCACGTCGGGCTCGGCGACGTTGACGTTCACGAACCGGACATCGCGGTCCTGGAATGCCGATTTCGAGGCCGTCGTGAAGTCGCTCCACCGCGTACCGATCCCGATCACCAGGTCGGCGTCTTTTGCGACCCGGTTCGCCGCCGACGTTCCGGTCACGCCGATCGCGCCGAGCGCGGAGGGATGGTCGTACGGAAGAGAGCCCTTGCCGGCCTGCGTCTCAGCGACAGGGATACCGGTCTCGTCGACGAAACGTCGCAGCGCGTCCGACGCGCACCCATAGATGGCCCCACCGCCCGCAACGATGAGCGGCCGCTTGGCGGCGCGGATCGCGTCCACCGCTCGCGCCAGCGCCGCGGGGTCGGGCGGCCGCCGCTCGACATGCCACACGCGCTTCGCGAGGAACTCGTCCGGGTAGTCGTAGGCCTCGGCCTGCACGTCCTGCGGAAGCGCGAGGGTCACCGCTCCGGTGTCCGCGGGACTCACCAGGACGCGCATCGCGGCGAGCGCCGCGGGGATCAGCTGCTCGGGACGCGCGATGCGGTCCCAGTACCGCGAGACCGATTGAAAGGCGTCGTTCACGCTGACGTCGCCGCGCGATGGCACCTCGAGCTGCTGCAGCACCGGGTCCGGGACACGCGACGCGAAGACATCGCCGGGGAGGAGGAGCACCGGCAGGCGGTTCACGGTGGCGAGCGCCGCGCCGGTGAGCATGTTCGTGGCGCCCGGGCCGATCGATGACGTGCAGGCGAATGTCTGCAGTCGATCCTTGTGGCGCGCGTACCCGACCGCGGTGTGCACCATCGATTGCTCGTTGCGCGCCATGTGGTACGGGAGCAGGTCGGGCGACTCGAACAGGGCCTCGCCGATCCCGGCGACGTTGCCGTGCCCGAAGATCCCCCAGCACCCGACGAAGAAGCGCTGCTCCACGCCGTCGCGCTCGACGTATTGCGACGCCAGGAACCGCACCAGCGCCTGCGCCATCGTCAGTCGCGTCACGCCGAGACCCCGCGCATGAGCAGTGCCTCTATCTCGTCGAGCGTCGGCATCGCGTCCGCGGCGGCCAACCGCGAGGCCACGATCGCGCCCGCGGCGTTCGCGAGACCGAGCGTTCGCGCGAGAGGCCATCCCGCGAGCAGGCCGTGGCAAAGCGCGCCGCCGAACGCGTCGCCCGCGCCGAGCCCGTTCAGCACGGGGATCTCGACGGCGGGGACGCTGACCTCGTCGCGCGCGGTGCGCGCGTACGCGCCATCGCCGCCGCGTTTCACGACCGCGAGACGCGGCCCCCCCTCGAGCAATGCCGCGGCCGCCGTGCGCGGATCGCGAAGCCCTGTCGCCATCTCCACCTCGTCGGTGTTCCCGACGACCACGGTTGCGCGACGCAAAGCCTCGCGCGCCCAGCGCCGCGCGTCCTCGCCGGATCGCCAGAAGGTCGGGCGGTGGTCCAGGTCGTGGATCGTGATCTCCCGCCCGTTGCGCGCATCGAGCGCGGCGAGCGTCGCTGCGCGACTGGGCTCGTCGGAGAGGCCGGTGCCCGTCGTCCAGAAAAGAGGCGCGTCGGCGATCGCGGCCAAGTCGAGGTCGGCGGTGGTGAGATTCATGTCCGGCGCCTTCGGTTCGCGATAGAAGAGGAGCGGGAAATGGTCCGGCGGATGGATCTCGCAGAAGACGATCGGCGTGCGCAGGGTCGGATCGGTGCTCACCCAGTGCGTGTCGACACCGAACCCCGCGAGCGCGCGCCGCACGTAGTCACCGAAGCCGTCCTGGCCGACCTTCGTGATCACAGCGGCGCGCCTGCCGAGTCGCGCCGCGGCGACGGCGACGTTCGTGGCGCTCCCCCCGAGCGACTTCGCGAACGTGCGCACCTCGGCGAGTGTCACGCCGATCTGCTCGGGGTACAGGTCGACGCCGACCCGGCCCATCGTGATGACCTCGAGGCTACCCATGCTTCCTCGCGTACGCAGTGCTCCGCGCGATCCATTCGGGCGGACGCGGCGCGGGCTCGCGGTCAAGCATGACGTCCTGCTCGAGCACATACCAACCCGCGTATCCGACCTTGCGAAGCTCGCCAAGGACATCCTCGATCCTCGCCGCGCCCTCGCCGAGCGGGCGGAACAAGCCGGCGCGGACTGCGTCGTTGTACGAGAGGCTGCCCGCGCGAACGCGCGCCGCAAGCGGTCCATCGACATCCTTGAGATGCACGTGGCGCACGCGCGCCCCGGCGTCGCGCGCCACCTTCAGCGGGTCGGCACCTCCAAGCGCGATGTGCCCCGTGTCGAGACAGAGTTCATGCGCGGTCTCCTGAAGGAATCGCTCGATGTGCTGAGGCCGCTCGATCGCGGTCCCCCAGTGCGGGTGCACGGCGACGCCAAGGCCAGTCGCATTCGCGATCTCGGCCACGCGGTCGATGCTTTCGAAAAGCGCGCGCCAGGCCGGGTCCGAAAGCTCCGCCGTTCCCGAATAGCCCGTCTGCGGGAGGGCCGGCGCGAGGACGACGAGCTCGGCGCCACCCGCGGCGAGCCACTTCGCCTGCCGCTTCACCGACGCGAGCTCGTCCGCCCGACGAACGCTCTCGTGCAGCACCGCCGTGACGAAGCCGCCGACGAGGCGAAGGCCGTACGAATCGAGGAGCGCGCGCGCCGCTGCGGGGTCGGCTGGAAGGAACCCGGGCGGTCCCGCCTCAGTCGCATGCACGCCGAGCGCGCGCATGTCGCCGAGGACGCGGTCCGGTGCGAGCTGCAGGCCCCAGTTCGGCACCTCGCAGACGCCCCAGGAGATCGGCGCGGCCGCGAGCTTCATCTGCGTCAAAGAGATTCGCAGTTTAGAGTCGCGTCGAGTGAAGATCGCGATCCTCGGCGTCGGCCGCCTCGGCGCGTTCCACGCCAAGGTCCTGCGCGAGCTCCCAGGCGTCGACGAGCTTCGGATCAACGACGCCGACGCGGGGCGGGCAGCCGCGCTGGCGAAGACCCTCGGCGCGAAGCACGCGCCGTCCATCGACGCGGCCCTTGCCGGGGCGGACGCCGCGGTGATCGTGACCCCCACCGGGACGCACGCGGAGCTCATCCGCCGCGCGCTCGACGAGGGCCTCGCGGTCTTCTGCGAGAAGCCGATCGCTCTGGACCTCGAGTCGACGAGACGCGTCGTCGACCACGTCGACAAGACGAAGGGGCGCGTGCAGATCGGCTTCCAGCGGCGCTTCGATGCGGGATTCCAGGAGGCCCGGCGGCGCGTGCGGGGCGGCCACCTTGGCACCGTCTACAGCTTTCACATGACGAGCCGCGACGCGTTGCCGCCGCCTGACGCGTACATCGAGACCTCGGGTGGGCAGTTCGTGGATCAGCTCATTCACGACTTCGACGTGACGCGCTGGATGTTCGACGAGGTCGACGAGGTCTACGCGACCGGGTCGACGCTCGGGTTCCCGCAGTACGCGAAGTGGGGCGACGTGGCGACGTCCGGTGCCGTGCTGACGCTGCGTGGCGGTACGGTCGGTCTGCTTGATGCGGCGCGACACAACGAAGCCGGGTACGACATCCACGTCGAGATCTACGGCGCGAAGGACGCGATCGCGATCGGCCTCGACCCCCGCACGCCGATGTCGTCCGTCGAGCGCGATGGACCGAAGATGAAGGATCCCGCATATCCGACCTTCTTCGTTCGCTTTGACGCCGCGTACCGCGCCGAGCTCGCGCACTTCCTTCGCTTCGCGCGCGGCGAAGCTGAGAACGCCTGCACCGTCCGGGACGGGATGGAGGCCCTTCGGATCGCGCTCGCCGCGCGACGATCGCTGAAGGAACATCGACCGGTCGCAGTCAAAGACATCGCGTGACCGTCCGCGTGCAGTTCCTCGGAAGCGGAAGCGCGTTCAGCGACGGCGGGCGCGCGAACGCCGCGATCCACATCACCGCGCCCGGCGTGTCCCTTCTCCTCGATTGCGGCGGCTCCGCGCTTCCGGCGATCAAGAAGCAGATCGACCCAAAAGCGATCGACGCGATCGCGGTCACGCATCTCCACGGCGACCACTTCGGTGGTATTCCGTTCCTCGCGATCGAGCAGCACTTCACCGGGCGTAAGAAGCCGCTCGTCGTCGGCGGACCGCCCTCGCTCGAGCAGCGCCTTCGCGCGGAGGAGCAGGCGCTCTACCCCGACTTCTTCGGGCCGACAACACTCGGCTTCCCGCTCAATACCGTCGTGCTCGGCGCCCAGCCGACCGCGCTCGGCGGAGCGCGGGTGACCGCGTTGCCCGTGCGGCACATCCGCCTCGCCGAGCCCCATGGCCTCCGTGTCGAGGTAGCGGGAAAGCTGATCGCCTATTCCGGTGATGCGCGTTGGACGGAGGAGCTCGCCGCGGTCGCGAAGGGCGCCGACCTCTTCATCTGCGAGGCCACATTCTTCGAGCGCGACGATCCCTCGCATATCTCATATCGCCAGGTGATGGCGCATCGCAAGGAGTTTGAAGCCAAGCGGATCGTGCTAACTCATCTGGGCGCCGAGACGCTCGCCCATCTTTCGGAGGTCGAGCTCGAATACTCGACGGATGGGATGCAGATCGAGATCTAGGGCGTGGGCGGCGGCCGGCGGCCGCCGCCCACCGGTCGCTACGGCATCATCGCGGCGCACCGCTGGAAGCGGATTGGCGCATCGAGGTCCGGACCGACTGATGAGATTTCCCGCACGAAACGGATAAGCGGCACACCGGCGGCGTCGTAGTCGACCACGACCGCGTCGAAGACGAAGCGGCCTCCGTCCATGTCGACGCCGTCGATCTTTTCGAAAAGGCCGGTCAGGGCTGCGATCGCGGTGCTCCCTATCGCGGCCCCGTTTGTGTACGTCGTGTGCAGCACGGCCGGGCTCGCCGAGGTGTAGGACTTCCCGGTCGATGGAGCGAAGACCGTGACCTTGAACGAGGGGAACGTATCGACCTCCCGCTCGATCTGACCGTTCTTGTAGAAGACCGTAAAGTTGAAGTCGCCTTCGAAGCGGCCGTAGATCGGAAACCCGCAGCGCGCGCTCGCTCCTGGAAGGATGACGGTGTCGTCCTGGTGACCCTGCTCTCGCAACGGCGGTGAAGCCGCAGCCCCTGCCTGCAGCACCAAGAGCGCGGCCACGATGACCGCGGGAAAGAGCGCCAGACCCGATTTGCGCGTTGGCACGGTGTCGAGCAACGGCGTACGCATGACTCCTCCCCTTCCACCAAGCGGTTTCCGCTTGGCCGGTCAGGAGTCTGTCACCGGTGTCAAATACCGCTCATCCACTTGAGAATTGGGCGAGGTGACCGAAGGGCGGAGCATCGCGGGTGTCTTCCTCGCTCGGCCCCCCGTGGGATCGCGATGGACCGCCGGCCAGGGGCCGCTCGCTCGGAAGACCCCGCGCTGCTCGCCCTCAGTAACTCACCCCTCGTCTCAAAATTTACTTCGCCGCGTCGACGTATTCGTTGGTCCAGGTCTTCGTGAGGTCGATCGTCTTGCCCTGCACGTTCTTGTTGTACGTCTGGAGGACCTTGAGGATGAAGTCCGGCGCGCCGGCGGGCATCTTCCCGTCCGGGCTGTACATCGGCATGCTGCCGGTGAGCGCGGAGAGGTAGAGGTCCTTGTCGCCGGCGTAGTAGTCGGCCGGGAGCTTGTCGGCGATCTCGGCCGGTGAGTGGGCCGCGATCCACTTGAGCGTCTTCACGTACGCGTTCACCACGCGTTGCACCACGCCCTTGTTCTGGGCGACCCAGTCAGCGCGCATGTAGATCGAGATGAAAGGATAGTCGCCGCCGAGCGCGGCGCGCGTCAGCTCCGGCGTCCGGAGGTCGATGAGGACCTTCGCATCGCCGGTCTTGAGCAGACGCGAGATCGTCGGCTCGGTCGTCATCCCGGCATCGATCGTCCCCTGCTTGATCGCGGCGATGAACGTGTCGCCGGCCCCGACCGCGATCGGGGTGAATTGGTCGGGCGCGATGCCTTTCGTGCTGGCGAGGTACTGCGTCAGCCCGTGGGTGCCCGAGCCGATCGAGGTCACACCGAGCTTGCGGCCCTTGAAGTCGGCCGGTCCCTTGATGTCGTTGGCCTTTGCGGTCGCGACCATCTCGGCCTCACCTGGCGCGCGCAGGAGCTGCACCACCTCGACAAGGTTCTTGCCGAGACCGGCCACATCGATCGTGTGGTCATACGAGCCCGAGGACGCTTCGACCTCTCCCGCGATGAGGGCGGTGGTCGCGTCCTTGCCCGACGGCTCGTCGATAAGGTTCACCGTCAGGTTCTGATCCTTGAAGTAACCGAGCGCCTCGGTGAGCTTGTTCGGCAGGTAGATCTGCTTGTTGAGCCCACCCACCATGATCGTGAGGGTTGCCGGCGCGAGCGTGGCGGCGGCGCTGCTGGTGGCGCTCGCCGTGGGGCTCGCTCCCGCGTTGTTCGTCGCGCCGCCGCAGGCGGCGAGGATCATCGTCGCTACAAGACCGATTGTCGCAATGGTTCGCTGCATTCGTTCCTCCCTTATTAGATGCGCGCGTCGGCAGTGACCGTGTTGGGACGCCACTTGATGAGACGGTTCTCGAGCCACGTCAGGGCGACCTCCGCCGATAGCGCGACCACGGCGAGGATGAACATCGCGGCGAAGACGCCGCTCGGGTTGAATGTTCCCTGCGCGGTCGAGATCATCAGTCCGATGCCCTGGTAGGCGCCGAGGTACTCGCCGACGACGGCGCCGACGAGTGCGAAGCCGAAGCTCGTGTGAAGGCTCGCGAGGATCCATGAGAGCGCGGATGGGAAGATCACGTCTGTCGAAAGCTGCCGCTCCTTGGCGCCGAGGATGCGGGCGTTCGCGATGAGCACGCGGTCGACCTCGCGCACGCCCTGGAATGCGTTGAAGAAGACCACGAAGAAGACGAGCACGACTGCGAGCGCGACCTTCGACCAGATGTTGTAGCCGATGGTGAGGATGAAGATGGAGCCGAGCACGATGCGGGGCATGGCGTTCAACGCCTTGATGTACGGTGCGAACACGTCCGCGAGCAAACGCACCCTCCCGAGGGCGACGCCAAAGACGACTCCCAGGCCGACACCGATAAGGAAGCCCAAAGCAGCCTCCTCGAGAGTCGTCGCGACCTGTAGCCACAGCGGTCCCTGTGCGGTGCCGTTTTGGGCCCAAGTCCACAGCTGGTTCGCGATGCTCGACGGTCTGCCGTAAAAGAACGGGTCGATCCAGAATCCATCGGGGTGAGTCGCGTCTTTCATCGTGCCGATCTCCCAGACACCGAGGAGCAGCACGGCGACCCCGATTCGCAATCCGTTGACGAGTAGCCGATGATTCGTGCGCGCTCGCGTGCGAGCGAGATCGCTACGCGTCGGCTCCGGGCCGACGAGCGCGCTACGAGACGACGCGCTTAGAGCGCTCATAGCTGACGAGCACCTCGTCTCTCAAGTCGTTCCAAATCTCCTGATAGATCCGCGAGAACTCGGGCTGGAAGCGGATCTCGGCGACGTTGCGGGGCCGTGGCAGGTCGACGCGGTAGACGCCCTTCACGGTCCCAGGTCCCGCGGTGATGACGACGACCCGGTCGGCGAGCGCGATCGCCTCCTCGAGATCGTGCGTCACGAAGACGACCGAGGCGCGAGTGGCCGACCACAGCTGCAGGAGCTCGTTCTCCATCAGCGTCCGCGTCTGGACGTCGAGCGCGCTGAAAGGCTCGTCCATCAACAGAAAACGCGGCTCGTTGATCAGGGTCTGCGCAAGCGCGGCCCGCTTGCGCATCCCCCCGGACAGCTGATGCGGGTAATAGCGCTCGAACCCCGCAAGGCCGACCCGCTTGATCCAATCGCGCGCACGTTCCTCGGCCTCACGACGGTTGATGCCGCGGAAACGCGGCCCGGTCGCGACGTTGTCGAGCACGCTCTTCCACGGAAAGACGGCATCGACCTGAAAGACGTAGCCCACGTCGCGCCCTACGCGCTGCACCGGGGCGCCGCCGACGAGCACCTCGCCCTCGCTCGGTAGCTCGAGGCCGGAAATGAGAGCGAGCGTCGTCGATTTGCCGCAGCCGGTCGGTCCGACGACGGCGCAGAACTCGCCGTCCCCAACGGCAAGGTCGAGGTCCCGCAGCGCCGTGTACGCGGTGCCGGACGGCGTGAGGAAACGCTTGGTGACATGCCGCAACTCGATGGCCGGTGTGGGCACGCTCGACAGCCTGCAAGGGACCCGGCGCGGCGGCTAGTCATTCGGTCCTTCCGGTCGTTCTGGTCATTTCGCTCTCGCTGCGCCGACCGCGGCCTGGGCGCAAGATGTCTTCGTGCGACCACGGCAGCTTGCGTCCCAGGTCCTACTCCTCCAGGTGGCGGTGATCGCCGCCATCGTCCTCGCCAGCGGGGTGATCTCGTACTCGCTGGTGAGCCAGCAGGTCACCGATGAGTACGAGAAGCGCTCGCTCGCCATCGGTCATTCGGTCGCGGCGATGCCCGACGTGATCGAGGCTTTCGCCGATCCGAAGCCGTCGGCCGTCATACAGCCGATCGCCGAAGCCATCCGCAAGAGCGAAGCTGCATCGTTCGTCGTCGTCGCGAACGTCGACGGAATCCGCTACTCGCATCCGAACCCCGAGCAGATCGGCCAGCGGGTATCGACCGACCCGTCGCCGGCGCTCCAGGGGCAATCGTGGGTCGGGATCGAGGAGGGCACGCTCGGCAAGTCGGTGCGGGCAAAGGTGCCGATCTTCGGCGCGCAGGGCCAGGTCATCGGGATCGTCTCGGTCGGCTTTCTCGAGGACCAGGTGAACGCGACGCTTCTGGGGTGGATGCCGGTGATCGGCGGGAATGTCGCCCTCGCTCTCGGTCTCGGGATCGCCGGCTCGTTCCTGCTCGCTCGACGCCTCAAGCGCCAGACCTTCGGCCTTCAGCCGAGCGACATCGCCGCGCTGCTCGAGCAGCGCGAGTCGATGCTCCACGGCATCCGCGAGGGGGTCGTGGCGACCGACCGAGATGGCTGCATCACGCTCGTGAACGACGAGGCCCGGCGCCTGCTTGGCCTCGAAGGCACGGTGGAAGGACGAAGGATCGAAGAGTGCGTCCCGGCAGGTCGGATGCGCGACGTCCTCACGGGCGACCGCGCCGGAAGCGATCAGATGCTGCTCGCGCGAGACCGCGTCCTCGTCGCGAATCGCATGCCCGCCGTGGTCCGGGGCGAGACCGTCGGGGCTGTCGTCACGCTGCGCGACCGGACCGAGCTCGAAGGCGTGCTACGCGAGCTCGACGGAGTTCGCAGCCTCGCGCACGCGCTGCGCGCGCAGGCCCACGAGTTTTCGAACAAGCTGCATACCGTCGCCGGTCTGATCGAGCTCGGCCGGGCCGATGAGGCGGTGCGCTTCATCACTCGGACGGCCCTCGTACATCAGGAGCTCGTCGATTTGGTGCACGAGCGGATCGGCGATCCGGCGCTGGCCGCGCTGCTGCTCGCGAAAGCGGCGATCGCGAACGAGCGGGGCGTTGAATTTCGCCTCGCCGGCGAGACGCGTCTCCCCGCGGATGCCGCGGACGCGCGCGACCTGGTGACCGTCGTCGGAAACCTCGTCGACAACGCAGTCGACGCGGTCGCGAACTCACCCACCCCCGGATGGGTCGAGGTGGCCGTACAGGCCGGACCGGAAGGGGTCGGCGTGCGCGTGCGCGATTCGGGACCCGGGATCGGTTCGGCGCTCGGCGATGAGATCTTCGAAGAAGGCTTCACGACGAAGACTGGGACATCGCATCAGGGGCTCGGTCTCGCGCTCGCCCGCCAGGTGGCCCAGCGACGTGGCGGGTGGCTGCGCGTGAGCAACGAGGGCGGCGCGGTGTTCACCGCGCTCCTGCCCTCGGACGCGGTGATGACGAGATGATTCGCGTTCTGATCGTCGAGGACGACTTCCGCGTCGCCGAGATCCATCGGGCTTACGTGCAGCGGCTCGAGGGCTTCACCGTCGTGGCGGAAGCGCACACGGCGCTCGAGGCACTTCGCCTCGCCGAGGAGAGCCGTCCTGACCTCGTGCTGCTCGATATCTACCTGCCCGACCGCTCGGGCCTCGAGGTGCTGCGCGCTTTGCACGCGCCCGGCCGCCATCACGTCGACGTCATCGCGATCACCGCGGACAAAGACGTCGAGACGCTGCGCGAGGCGCTGCAGGGTGGGGTCATCCACTACCTGGTGAAGCCTTTCCAGTTCAGCGCGTTTCGGGAAAAGCTTGAGAGCTACGTCGCGATGCGGGCGCGTCTCGCGCAGGTCCAGGAGCTGGACCAGGACGAGGTCGATGGCATCTACCGCCTGTTGCGGTCCGAGTCGAGCTCTTCGCTCCCGAAAGGACTCTCCCCGACGACGCTCGCGCTCGTCGTGCGTGCGGTGCGGGCCGCGACAGAGGACGTCTCGGCGGTCGACATCGCTCGCGCGACCGGGATCAGTCGCGTGACATCACGTCGTTACCTCGATCACCTCGCCCGCTCCGGTGCGGTCGCGATCTCGATGCGTTACGGATCCTCCGGACGGCCCGAGCACCGCTATCGCTGGACGGCTCAGCCCCGCGAGGCCGCCTCGAGCTCCTAGGCTCTGATCGGGCGCGGCCGAGCTACTCGGCGATGACGTGGACACGGTCCGCGCGGAGCGAGAGGGACACCGCGCCATCGAGAGTGGCGCTCCCACCCGGGTCGGGCTGATCGACGATCCATGCCCGATCGTCCACCTTCACCCAGTAGCGCATGGTGTCGCCGAGGAACGCGCGGCGCACGGTCGCGCCCGGTAGGGACAGGCCGGCGGCAGCGACGTCCGGCGGCGCGATCGTGAAGCTCTCCGGCCGCACGCACAGCTGGACCTCCTGCCCCGCCCTGAGCGGTGCCTCCGGCCGGCGCACCTTCGCGTGATGCCGCCCGAAGCTCACGGTCACTGTGCCGTCGGCGAGGTCGGTGACCTTGGCGGGGACGAGATTCACCGCGCCGACGAAATCGGCGAGGAATGCGGTCTTCGGGTGGTAGTAGATCTCCCACGGCGCTCCAGCCTGTTCCACCCGGCCTGCGTTCATGACCGCGATCCAGTCCGACAGCGAGAGCGCCTCCTCCTGGTCGTGGGTCACGTAGACGAAGGTCATCCCGAGCCTGCGCTGCAGGATCCGCATCTCCACGCGAAGCTGCTCGCGGAGCTTCGCGTCGAGGTTCGAGAGCGGCTCGTCCAGCAAAAGGACCTGCGGCTCGATGACGAGCGCGCGCGCCACGGCCACGCGTTGCTGCTGTCCCCCGGACAGCTGATTCGGCCACCGGCCCTCGAGGCCCTTGAGCCCGACGAACGCGAGCGTCTCCGCCACGCGCCGCTCGCGCTCGGACCGCGACACGTGCGCCACGCGCAGGCCGTACGCGACGTTGTCGCGCACGGTCATGTGCGGAAAGAGCGCGTAGTCCTGGAAGACCATGGCGGTACCGCGACGGTGGACCGGAAGCTCGTTGACGCGTTTGCCAGCGATCTCGATATCGCCCTGGTCGGGGTCGTAAAAGCCCGCGATCATCCGCAGGGTCGTCGTCTTGCCGCAGCCGGAGGGACCGAGAAGGGTCGCGAAAGCCCCCTTCGGCACCTCGAAGGACACGTCGTCGACGGCGGTGACGCCGCCGAACCGCTTGGTCACATGCGATACGCGGACGTGGGCGGTTTCAGGGGTCATGAGCGAGGAGCGGCTTCGCCGCGACGAGCGAATCCGAGCTGCCGCAGGCGCGTCTCCGCGGCGGAGCCGCGAGATTGATCAGGCACGTGCCCCTCCCAGCGCGATCCGGCCGCGCGCGAGGACCGCGAAGACCGAGAGCGCAATGATCGCCATTCCGATATCGGCGACGGTGTATGCGGTCGCGGCGCCCCAGTTGAGATCCCCGACGAGCTGATAGATGCGGATCGTCGCGACGGTCGTCGGAGGCGTGAAGAGGAAGATCACGAGGGAGAGCGTTGTGACGGCGCGGACGAAGGTCGTGACGAATCCGACGCGCAGCGATCCTCCGAGCATTGGAAGGATCACGTCACGGAAACCGCGAAGGCTCGACGCGCCGAGACTGGTCGCGGCCTCGTCGATCGAGCGATCGATCTGGCGCAGGCCCGCAGCCGCCGCCTGATAGCCGACCGGTATGTTCCAGAAGACGAAGGCGATGATGATGAGCCAGCCTCGATCGACGAAGTCGAGCCACCGCTGGTTGAACGCCAAGAGGTACCCGAGTCCGAAGAAGATGCCGGGTATGGCGGCAGGCAGGATCAGGAGCAGGTCTAGCGCCTGCCGCCCTTTCCAGTGCCCACGCTGCACGAGCCAGCCTGCAAAGAGCGCGAAGACGGCCGAGACCGCCGCCGCGACGCTGCTGAAGACAAGGGTGTTACGCAGCGCGTCGCCGTTTGTTCCGCTCAACACGTATTGGAAGTGCTCGGTCGTGAATTGGAGGTTGTTGGGGAAGCGCAGGGTCAGCGCGCTCACGACGAGGCTTCCGTAGACGAGAAGGATCACGCCCGCAAGCAGGAAACACGCGACAAAGCACGCCCGGCTGACGGCGGCGCTCACCGGCGGGCGCGGCATCGATGAGGCGCGGCCGGAGATGGTCACGAAGGAGCGACCGCCATCGAGCCGGACCTTCGCGAGGTAGAGCCCGAGCGCGAGGAGAAGCAGGATGGTGCTCAGGGCGGCCGCGCTGGTGTACTCGCCGAAGCTCGAGATGAGGCTGTACGCCTGAGTGGGTAGCACGTAGAACACGCCGCCGATCAGCTGCGGGTTCCCGAAGTCCTCGAGGATGTAGATCGCGGTCGTGAGGATCGCGGCACCGAGGCCGGGACGTGAGAGCGGCAGGGTCACGGTCCGGAACACCCGCCAGGACCCTGCGCCAAGGTTGTGCGCGGCCTGCTCCATCCGCGGATCGCTGCGTGATAGCGCATCGGCGATGAGCTGGTACGCGAATGGAAAGAACGCGATCGTCTGAACGCCCCAGACGCCGTTGAGCCCGTAGATGTTCGGCGACTGGCCGAAGACTCCGTAGCTGATCACGCCTCGAGCGCCGAAGAGGAGCGTGTATGCGGCGGCGACCACGAAGGGAGGCGACAGGAGCGGGAGGATCCCGATGAGGCGGAAGAACGGCTTCCAGCGCATGTTCGAGTAGACCATCGCGTACGCGTAGATAAATCCGAGCAGCACCGCCGTTGTGGTCGACAGAATGGTGAGCTGGATCGAGTTGCGCAGCGGGACGAGCCATGTTCCCTCTTGGAGGAACTGGACGTAGCCGCCCGGTCCAGGAGTGAGGACGACCTGCAGCTGCGGGTAGACGATGAACAAGAGCACCAGCGCCGTGACAGCCAGCAGCGCGAGCAGGAGTGCCGGCTCGCGCCGCAGGCTGCGCATTCGTCTATGCCGTGATTGGGGCTACTCCGGCCAGCCCGAAGGGGACTGGCCTAGCAGCAGACCGGAGGAACGCAAGTTCCGAGGACTACTGGATGCCTACTGCCGCTTGCCAGAGCTTCTGGATGCGGGTCTTGTTGTCGGTTGCCCACTGGCGGTCGTAGTTGACGAGCTTGACGGACGTGAGCGTCGGCGCGCCCGGCGCGGGCGCGACGTCGGTCCTCACGGACCCGCGGTTGCTGAGCTTCGTGTTTAAGTCGCCGGCCTCCTTGGTGAGGACCCAGTCGACGAACGCCTGCGCTCCGAGGAGGTTCTTCGTTCCCTTCACGATGCTGACTGCGCCGACCTCGAACCCGGTGTCCTTCGGAACGGTGAGGTCGATCCTGCTGGGATCCTTCGCCTTTTCGGTGAGGATGTCGTGGCTCCAGTTCGGGGCGCCCGCGGCCTCGCCGTTGGAGATCGAGGTGATCACGCCCGGGGACGTCGGCCCGTACGAGAGGATGTTGGGATGGAGCTTCTTCATGTAGTCCATCGCCTTCGTCTCGTCGCGGCCAAAGCGGAAGATCTGCGTGGCGACAAAGATGTAGCCGCCGCCGGTCTTGATCGGGTCCGGGAGGATGAGCCTCTGCTTCCAGACGGGGTCGAGCAGATCGTCCCAGGTCGCCGGCTTTTTACCGCCGATGTCCTTGTTCAAGCGGTCGGTATTCGAGATGAAGCCGAAGATGCCCGTGTACCACCCGGTCCAGAGGCCGGAGGCCTCCTTGAACTGGGCCGCCACGTCTTTGGCGTTCGGAGACTGGTAGGCCTCGAGCAGCCCCTGCTTGCCGAGCGGGTCGTGGAACTCGCTCGAGCCGCCGACGAAGATGTCCGCCTGGGGATTGTTCTTCTCGGCCGTGATCTTTGTCTGGAGATCCCCGGCAGCCGCGAGCGGCAGCGCGCTGACCTCGACACCCGTGGCCTTGGTGAATGCCGCGAAGAGCTGGTTGTTCGTCGACTCGTTCAGCGCCGAGTAGATCGAGATGCGCCCGGTGGCCTTTGGCGCCGTGCTGGCCGTCGCGCTCGCGGCGGTCGACGGGGTCGGCGATCCGGTGGCCGTCGAGCCTCCGCACGCCGCGATGAAAGCGGTCGCTCCGGCGAGCTGCAGGAATTTGCGTCGATCGAGCTCTGGTGTCATGTATCCCCTCCCATGCCTCGCGCCGATACTACGCTCGTGACTGTGCTACGGACCACGACCGACACGCGCGACGACGCGGCGAGGCGCAACCGCGAAACGATGCAGCGCCTCGTTGCGCAGCTTCGCGACCGCCTGGCAAAAGCGCGCCTGGGCGGACCCGATCGCGCGCGAGAGCGGCACACGAAGACCGGGAAGCTCCTGCCGCGCGAGCGCGTCGAGCGCCTCCTCGACCCGGGGACGGCATTCCTGGAGCTCTCGCCTCTCGCGGCGTTCGGCATGTACGACGACGAGGCCCCCGGCGCCGGGATCATCACGGGGGTCGGCCGAGTCAGCGGGAACGAGTGCGTGATCGTCGCGAACGACGCGACGGTGAAAGGCGGGTCCTATTACCCGCTCACTGTGAAGAAGCACCTCCGCGCGCAGGAGATCGCGCTCGAGAACCGGCTCCCGTGCGTTTACATGGTCGACTCCGGCGGCGCGTTCCTGCCCCGGCAGGACGAGGTCTTTCCCGACCGCGAGCACTTCGGCCGGATCTTCTACAACCAGGCTCGCCTTTCTTCGCTCGCGATCCCTCAGATCGCGCTCGTCATGGGCTCGTCCACCGCGGGCGGCGCGTACGTACCCGCGATGAGCGACGAGAGCGTGATCGTGAAGGGCCAGGGAACGATCTTCATCGGGGGGCCGCCGCTCGTGAAAGCGGCCACAGGCGTCGACGTCACGGCTCAGGAGCTCGGCGGGGCGGACGTGCACACGCGCATCTCCGGCGTCGCGGATCACCTCGCGCTCGACGATCCTCACGCCATCGCGATCGCGCGCGAGATCCTCGCGCAGCTCGAGCGGCCCACGTACTGGGGAGACGATCGCGTCGATCCCGAGCCGCCCGCACACGATCCCGAAGACCTCTACGCCCTCATCCCTGAGGACATCCGAACGCAATACGACGTGCACGAGGTCGTCGCGCGGCTCGTCGACGGATCGCGCTTTCACGAGTTCAAGGCGCTGTACGGGACGACGATCGTCTGCGGCTTCGCGCGAATCGAAGGCTTCCGTGTGGGGATCGTCGCGAACAACGGCGTGCTGTTCAGCGAGTCCGCGCTCAAGGCCGCGCATTTCATCGAGCTCTGCAACCAGCGACGCGTGCCGCTCGTGTTCCTACAGAACATCTCGGGATTCATGGTCGGCCAGGAGTACGAGGCCGGCGGCATCGCCAAGGATGGCGCGAAGATGGTCACCGCGGTCGCGTGCAGCACCGTGCCGAAGTTCACGGTGATCATCGGCGGCAGCTTCGGCGCGGGGAACTACGGGATGAGTGGCCGCGCGTACTCGCCGAGGCAGCTCTGGATGTGGCCGAACGGGCGCATCAGCGTCATGGGCGGCGAGCAGGCCGCGACCGTGCTCTCGCTGGTGGGCACGTTCAAGGACGATGCGGAGAAGGACGCCTTCCGCGCACGCATCCGCGAGCAATACGAGACCCAGGGATCGCCGTACTACTCGACCGCGCGCCTTTGGGACGACGGCATCATCGATCCGCTGGACACGCGCACGGTGCTGGCGCTCGGGCTGGCCGCCGCGAGACACGCGCCGATCGAGGACGTGCGGTACGGCGTTTTCCGGATGTGATGAGGGCCTCAGCTCAGTAGCTCGTCGACCTTCGCCAGCAAGACGTCCACGTCGAAGGGCTTCCCGATGATCGCGTTCGCTCCGAGCATGTCGGGCTCGGCGACCGCGTCGGAATGGGCTGTCACGATCACGATCGGCGAATCGCCGAAGCGCGTTCGGAGCGCTGCGATCCAGCCGAGCGCCGAATCGCGGCGATATGCGTTCAAGGGAACGAGGTCGGTGATCACGAGATCGGCGCTCGCGTCAGGTGGGATCCGACCAAGCTCTGGAGCGACGATCGCGTCATAGCCG
>VBGU01000327.1 GCA_005881085.1 Chloroflexota bacterium
TGACCCTCGCTCACACCCGATGAAAGTCCTCTTCGTGGGCGACGTCGTCGGCAAGCCCGGACGTCAAGCGGTCGCGGCGCTCGTTCCCGCGATCAAGCGCGAGGAACGCATCGACCTCGCGATCGTCAACGGTGAGAACGCCGCGGGCGGCGCGGGCCTAACGGGCGAGATCGCGCGCGAGATTCACGACGCGGGCGCGGACGTCATCACCAACGGGAACCACGTCTGGGACCAGCGGGCGTTTCTCAAAGAGATCGACACGCTTGAGTACTGCGTTCGCCCGCTGAACCTTCCGCCCGGGAATCCTGGCAAGGGCTGGGTCATCCAGAACGGAGCGCTCGTCGTGAACGCGATCGGGCGTGTCTTCATGGCCGAGCAGGACGACCCGTTCCGCGCTGTCGATGCGCTTCTCGCAGAGCTTGGCGAGGGCGCGCCGACGATACGCATCCTCGACTGGCACGCGGAAGCGACGAGCGAGAAGCTCGCGATGGGGTGGCACCTCGACGGGCGGTTTTCCGCCGTGCTCGGGAGCCACACCCATGTGCCGACCGCGGATGCGCGGATCCTCCCGCAGGGAACCGCCCTCGTCGCGGACGCCGGCATGGTCGGGCCGCGCGATTCGGTGCTGGGCATCGAGCCGTCGATCATCGTGTCGCGTTACCTCGACCACCTCCCGCGGCGCTTCGAGGTGGCCTCGGGGGTCGTGCAGTTCAACAGCGTCGTCATCGACATCGATGATGAGACCGGCCGCGCGCGATCGATCGTGCGCCTTGACCGGGAGTGGGCGCCATAGCCGCGGGCTACGCGATCGACCTGCACACGCACTCGCTGCGCTCGGACGGCGCGCTCTCGCCGGGGGACCTTGTGAAACGCGGGGCGGAGCGCGGCGTGAAGATCCAGGCGCTGTCCGATCACGACACGCTGGCGGGAGTCGCCGAGGCCGCGGCCACCGGCGGCGAGCTGGGCGTGCGCATCATCGCGGCGACCGAGCTCAACACCGAGTCCGAGTGGGGCGACGCGCACATCCTCGGGCACTTCATCGATCCCGCGGACTCGGCGCTGGAGGCGCGCCTTCGCTGGCTACGCGAGAACCGCGGCAAACGGATCGAGCTGATGGTGGAGAAGCTGAACGCGCAGGGCTACGCCGTGGACCTCGCGCGCGTACTCGAGATCGCCCAGGGCGGTGCGCTCGGGCGCCCGCATCTGGCGCAGGCGCTCTTCGAGAAGGGATACGTCCGTAGCTACGACGACGCGTTTCGCACACTCATCGCGAAGGACTCCCCGGCGTATGTTCCGCGGATCGGGTTGGATCCGTTCGAGGCCGTAGCGCTCGTGCGAAAGCACGGCGGCGTTCCGTCGCTCGCGCACCCCGGGACGGTGATCGGCCTCGACGCGTTGCTACCGAAGCTGGTCGCTGCCGGGCTCGCGGGCATCGAGGCCTACTACGGCGAGCATTCACCCGAGATGACCGCGCGCTGCCTCGCACGCGCGCGCGAATTCGATCTCGTGCCAACCGGCGGCAGCGATTTCCACGGCCGCGGGGAGCACGGTGCGGACCTCGGCGGCGTGTTCGTCCCCGCGGAGACGATCGAGCATTTGGAATCACGGCGGAACCGCGCCTAGGGATAGCATTCGCCCGCGCGAGGAGAGGGGGTCTCGGGTGGCGGGCGCACTCCGGCCGGTCGTCGTGCTCATGCTGCTCGCTTCGGTCCTCTTCGTCGTCGACGGGTTCTTCGATGGCGTCTATCCGGGCGGCCCGGCGTGGTTCACGGGCAAATACGACAACCTCGCCGAGATTTCCTACGTCTTCGCGATCATCAACACGGTCGTTGCGGTCATGGTCGCGCGTGGAAGCGAGCGCAGCCTGCAGTCGCGTATCGGCCTCTCGGTCTTCTTCCTCATCGAACGTCCCGTCACTGCCTTCGCGCTCGGGCCGAAGCCGATCGAGTCGATCGTCACGCACTTCGCGACCGCGGGGGTCGAACTGCTCATCCTCGTCACGGCGCTTCGCGTCTGGCGCCTCGGCAACGCCGCCCCCGACGTCGACGCGCTGTTCGCGCTCGAGGGATCGACACCGGCCGCCACGCGTCCCGAACCGAGCCCCGAGGTGCGGCGGCGCGGCTCTTCTGCGATCACGACGCGGAACGCGTGGCTCATCGGCGGCGTGGCGCTCGTCCTGGCTATCGCGTTCGTGGCCGACGGCCTCTACGAGGGCTACGCGCCCGGCGGGAAGAGCTGGACGACGTCGCTCGACGGGTCAGGATGGATCGTCTACCTCTTCGCGGCCGTGGTGCTCACGGTCGCGGCGCGTGCCGTCCACGGCGCCAAGCTCGCGCTGCGGGCGCTCATCGGCATCGCGCTCATCCTGTTCATCGAGCGGTCGTTCACACCTTTCTCCATGCGCGAGCAGGACCCGATCGTGCTCGCCCTGCATGCGGTGGGCGCCTTCGCGAGCCTCGCGCTCGCGCTCGTTACCGCGGGTGTGATTCGCGGTGGCTCCGCGTCGAAGCGCACCTCCATGTCGAAACTGGAGGCTGCATAGTTCTCGGGTGACTCTCACCGTTCAGGGCGCGACCGAGCGCCTCGTCGAGCACATCGCGGCGGTCGTTGTCGGAAAGCGGGAGGTGACCGAACAACTCCTCGGCGCGCTTCTCGTTGAAGGCCACGTCCTCCTCGACGACGTGCCCGGGGTGGGCAAGACCACGCTCGCGCGCTCGGTCGCACGGTCGCTCGACCTCAGCTTCCGGCGCATTCAGTGCACGCCGGACCTCGTGCCGAGCGACATCACCGGTGTGTCCATCTACGACCAGCGCGCCGAGGCTTTCGAGTACCGGCCCGGGCCGCTCGCGGCGAACGTCGTGCTCGTCGACGAGATCAACCGCGCGACGCCGCGTGCGCAGTCGGCGCTCCTCGAGGCGATGCAGGAGCGCCAAGTCACCGTCGACGAGACCACGCACTCCCTGCCGGATCCCTTCATCGTCATCGCGACGCAAAACCCGGTGGAGCTCGAGGGCACGTTCCCGCTTCCCGAGGCGCAGCTCGACCGGTTTCTTTTCCTTTTGAACCTCGGCTACCCCGACGCGGACGATGAGGACACTATTTTGAGAATCCACGGCCCCGCCAATGTCCGTGCCGAAACGCTCGAGCCGATCCTG
>VBGU01000302.1 GCA_005881085.1 Chloroflexota bacterium
CGATGTTCGGGAAAAACGGTCCAAGGAAGAAGATCAGAGCCGCGCCACCGACACGGGCCCAGTTGAAGGTGCGCTCTAGCCGCTCCGCCACGGGCGCTAAGTTAGCGCTTGCGCGGCGGGCTGGGCCGGCCCCGGAGTCGGCTGCGGCCGCTCAACGCGAGCGTTGCGCCGCTCTTCGTCGATCATTTCGATGAAGCAGTCCACGGCGCGCTCGCGCCACTGCTTTCCGCGCTGCCGGACGAGCTCGGCGCGCACCGCGTCCCAGGCGAGACCCTTTCGATACGGCCGGTCGGTGGTCATCGCGTCGTAGGTGTCCGCGACGGAGATCACCGACACCTCCACGGGCAGTTCGTCGCCCTTGAGTCCCCGCGGGTACCCCGCGCCGTCGTGGCGCTCGTGGTGGGAGAGCACGAGCTCGGCACCCTCCCAGAATTCGGGAAGCCGGCGCAGCAGGCGGTGTCCGATCTCGGCGTGTCGCCGCATCTCGCGCTGCTCTTCATCCGTCAGCGGCCCGGGCTTCAGCAGGACGAGGTCGTTCGTTCCGATCTTGCCGATGTCGTGGACCCGTGCCGCGTCGCGGATGAGCTCGACCTGCGCGTACTCGAGGCGAAGGCGTCTCGCGAGCCGCTCGGCGAGGGCGGCCACGCGCTGCGAGTGGCCGTGCGTATACGGATCGCGCAGGTCGATGAGATCCGCCAGCTCGAGGATCGCGGTCTTCGTCTGCTCGCGCACCCGCGCGCTGTCGCGAACGGTGAGCAGGACGATCGCCATCGGCACGCCGAAGAGGACGAGCGTCCAGGGCTGCGCCTGCGCGGCGATTGCCGCGAGCGCGCCGAGCACGAGGAGCGCCGCCTCGTACGGCAGCAGGCGCCGGTGCAAGGTCCACCACCCCGTGAGGGGGTTGCGCCGCAGCTGCAGCGCCACGACCACGTCGACGAGCGTGCTGTGCGCAACGTATTTCACGATCGCCGCGATCGCGATGGCCCACGGCTCGCGGACGGCCTGAGCACCCGGTCCCGCGACGAGAAGGAATGCCGTCGCGGCGGCACCGGTCGAGAGCGTCGCCGTCGCGGCGTTGAAGCCGCGGTTGTACCAGCGCTGACGCACGCCGCGGAAGTGGAGCGCGATGAGCGTCGTCGCACCGGCGATGACCATCGCGTAGAAGGGACCCAGGAGAAGCGCGCCAGCGAACGTCGCGGTGTCGTCGACTGTGATCTTCATCTTCACCGAGAGATGCACGGGCCAGAGCTGCGCGACCGCCGCCATCGTCATGAGCAGCGCGAAGAGGACGGTATCGGTCGGGCGGAGATCCCCTCGGAACGCGGCGCTCGCGGGGAGGGCCGCGAGCGCCGTTCCGAGGACCGCGAGGATGTAGACGCGAAGAGGCCAGCGGAGACGCGACACGGGCTATAGCCCGATGAGCGTGTACTTCACCTGCGTGGTGACGTTGGACTTGCCGTATGCCGTCGAGCTCAGCCAGAGGTATGTCCCCGTGACCTTCGTCTTGGTGTCGAACGACGCCGTCGCGTTGACCGTCACCTTGACGACCACGGGCACGCCAAGTGAGAGGAGCCCGGTCGCCGGGAGCACCCGGCTGATCTTCGCGGTCATCGGCACCGCGCCCGGAAGCGACACGACCACGGCGATCGCGTTCGACGGCACGAGCAGCTCGAACGCGACCGGCTCTTTGACCGTGCTGGCGTAACCAGCGGGAAATGCGGTCGTGACATCGACGAGGGCCCCGTTGACCATGAAGACCGGATCCTCTTCGCACCACTGCACGCCGGCGTCGGCGTCGAGACCCAAGACGAATGTTGAAAAACCGAACGCGAACGTGAACAAGAGCTTGCCCAATGCGAACCTACGAAGCCGCCCCATCTATCCACCCCATGCCCATTTGATCGCGCGAATCAGTACGAACTGAGTACGTCGTGAGGATGAGACGAGCGAGGGCACGATTCGTATCGCGCCAGTCGCAGGACTCGTCAACAGATGGTCCGTCAACGAGTGGTAAAGATCGCTTCAGGCGGTGGGCGGCAGTGGATATCCGGCGAGCGCGGGCTCGCCGCGAAGACGCGCGTAGCCAGGCTTGATACGCGCGTAGATGATCGCGACACGCTCGTCGTATCCGACGAACGCGCTCTTCATCGCGTTTATCGAAAGCCGCTCCACATCGGCGAGGGTGAGACTCGCGACACGCGACAGGCGCTGGAATTCGTCGGAGAGCGTGACGTTCGACATGAGCCGGTTATCGGTGTTCACCGTCACGCGAAAGCGCTGCGCGATGAAGTGGCGTATCGGATGCTCCGCGAGCGTCGGCACAGCCCCCGTGTCCACGTTCGATGACGGACAGAGCTCGAGCG
>VBGU01000324.1 GCA_005881085.1 Chloroflexota bacterium
TTCGCTTCACATACGCGGGAACGTCCTCCCAGCTCTTCTCACTCTTGTCGGAGGCCTGCAGGTAGTAGTAGATGTCCTCGAAGTCAAGCGCCGAGAGATCCGCGCCCCACGTCGGCATCGAGCGCTGCTTGTAGTGGCGTAGTGCCTTCAGACGCCGCTGGAGCATCCAGTCCGGCTCCTGCTTGTAGGTCTGGCTGATCTCGCGGACGACATCTTCCGAGAGTCCCTTGTGCTTCTTGTTTCGGTAGACCGCGTCCTTATCTTCCCAGCCGTACTGGTAATCCTTGGGGAGATCCTGAGCTTGAGTGCTCATTTCGCTTTCACCTCTTCGCCGGGCCACGCCGTGAGTCCCCAGGCGGCGCCCTTCAGCGCCTTCAACCCGAGGAGCGCGCACTTGATGCGCGCCGGACTGATCGGTATCCCGAGATTCGCGAGCACGTGATCGCGGTCGATCGCCTTGACCTCGTCGAGCGTCTTGCCTTTTATCTCTTCCGTAAGAATGGAGGCGGACGCCTGCGAGATGGCGCAACCCTTTCCGGTGAAATGCACATCGTCGACATGACCGTCACCGATCTTGAGCTGCATGGTCATCTCGTCGCCGCAGAGCGGGTTCGAGTCGTGGTACGTGTGCGTCGCGCCCTCGAGCTCCCCGAAGTTCCGAGGGTTCTTGTAGTGGTCGAGGATGTAGTCGCGGTACATGTCATCCATGGAAAGCCTTAGACCCCGAACACTTTCTTCGCGGCATGGATGGCACTCACGAGAGCATCCATCTCGCCCGTCGTGTTGTAGAGGTACATGCTCGCGCGCGTCGTCGCAGCCACGCCGAGCCGCGTCATCAGGGGCTGGTTGCAATGATGGCCGGCGCGCACGCACACCCCCTCGCGATCGAAGATCGTCGCGACGTCGTGCGGGTGGATCCCCTCGATGTTGAACGAGACCACGCCAACGCGTGACTCGAGGTCCTTCGGGCCGTACACCGTGACGCCGGGGATTTCCTGAAGGCGCGGCAGCAGGTACGCGACGAGCGAGAGCTCGTGCGCGTGGATCTTCGCGACGCCGACGTCGTCCAGGTAATCGACCGCAGCCCCGAGGCCGATCGCGTCGACGTACGAGCTCGTGCCCGCCTCGAACTTCCACGGGAGCTCGTTCCATTCGGTGAGCTTCACCGTGACGCGGCTGATCATGTCGCCGCCGTAAAGGAACGGGCGCATGTTCTCGAGTATTTCCGCGCGGCCCCAGAGTCCGCCCGACCCAGGAGGCGCGAGCATCTTGTGGCCGCTGAACGCGACGAAGTCCGCACCAAGGTCTTGAACGTCGACCGGTGTGTGCGGGACCGCCTGCGCGACGTCTACCAGCACGGTTGCTCCGGCGGCACGCGCCTCGGCCGCGATCTCCTTCACCGGGTTGACGGTCCCGAGCCCGTTCGAGGTGTGCGTGACCGCGAGCAGCTTCGCGCCCTTGCGCAGCTCGGCAGAGAGCTGATCGCGCCGCAGCCGGCCATCGTCGTCGATGTCGACCACCGCGATCTCCGCCCCGACCTCCGTCGCGAGCTGCTGCCACGGAACGAAGTCGGAGTGATGCTCGAGGACGGTCGTCACGATACGGTCGCCACGCTTGATGTTGTCCCGGCCCCACGCATACGCGACGAGGTTCAGGGCCTCGGTCGCGTTGCGCACGAAGATGACCTCGCGCTCGCTCGGCGCGTTGATGAACCGCGCGAGCTTCGCGCGGGCTTCCTCGAACGCGGCGGTCGTGCGCTCGCTGAACTCGTAGACGCCGCGGTGGATGTTCGCGTTGTGCTCCTCAAGCACGCGGGACATGGCGTCGATCACCTGCCGCGGCTTCTGGCTGGTCGCCGCGTTGTCGAGGTACACGAGCGGCTTCCCGCGCACGGTCTGCGCGAGGATCGGGAAGTCCTTGCGGATGCGCGCGACATCCAGCGGCGACGCTTTGACGGTCGGGGTCTTGACGGTCACTGCCATCAGGCGCGTCCCGCGTACAGCGCTTCGCGCACGAACTCGTAGCCCTTCGACTCCAGCTCGGCGGCGAGCTCCGGACCGCCGGTGCGGACGATGCGCCCGTCGACGAGCACGTGAACGAAGTCGGGGTGCACGTACCGAAGGATCCGCTCGTAGTGCGTGATGAGCAGCATGCCCACATCCGGCGAGCGCATCGCGTCAATACCCTCCGCGACGACCTTCAGCGCGTCGATGTCGAGGCCGGAGTCGGTCTCGTCCAGGATCGCGAAACGCGGCTGGAACATGTGCATCTGCAAGATCTCGAGCCGCTTCTTCTCTCCGCCCGAGAACCCGTCGTTCACCGAGCGCGTGATGAACGAGTCATCGACGCCGAGGAGCTTCATCTTCTCCGCGAGGAGCTTGCGGAACTGCGGGATGGGCATGTCGTTCTTCTTGACCTCGCCGGTGCCGTCGGCGCCTGGCGCGGCGCGCCGCGCGTTGATCGCGGTGCGCAGGAAGTTCGCGACCGAGACGCCGGGGATCGCGGATGGGTACTGGAACGCGAGGAACACGCCGGCACGCGCGCGCGCGTCGACTGGCAGCTTCAACAGGTCGATGCCGTCGAGAAGAACAC
>VBGU01000325.1 GCA_005881085.1 Chloroflexota bacterium
AGGCCTCGACGGCAGCTTCGCGAGGTTCGCAGGTTCGACGGCCAGCACGCGTCGGAGACTACCGCGCGATGGAGCTGGCGTTAGCCTCGCTCGCCATGGCCGAAGAACGCTCTCTGGGCGGAAACTTGAACGACGCGGTCCGTCTCGGCGACACCGTCCGGCGGCGCGCTGGCCCGTGGACGCCGGCAGTCCACGAGCTGCTGCGATTTCTCGAGCGCGAAGGCTTCCCGGCCCCGCGCGCCCGCGGCATGGACAAGCAAGGCCGCGAGATCCTCGAGTACCTGAACGGCGAAGCGCATGCCGGCACTCCCGTGCCGCTGCCCGACTCGGTGTTTCGGGAAGATCACATGATCGGCGCGGCTCGTCTGCTCCGTCGCTATCACGACCTCGTCGCTCGCTTTGCGCCGTCGCCCGGCGCCACGTGGCGTCTCGTCGGCCCATCGCCGCACGAGCTCATCTGCCACAACGACTGGTCGCCGTGGAACGCGCTCTTCCGGGACGGGCAGTTCGCGCTGACGCTGGACTGGGATCTCGCGGGGCCGGGCCCGCGCATCTGGGACGTCGCGAACGCGTCGTTCTGCTGGGTTCCGCTCATCGCCGGGGCGAGCGCTATTCCCGAAATCCGCGAGCGCGCGCGGCGGCTTCGGGTCTTCTGCGACGCGTACGGCCTCGAAGACCGATCCGGCTTGATCGCGTCGCTCCGCGCGCGCCTCATCCACGTCGCGCGCTTCGTGGAAGAGCAGGCGCGTCTCGGCGACCCCGGGATGCAAAGGCTCGTCGAGCTGGATAGGCCGCGCGAGATGTTCCTGACGGACGTCGGCTATCTCGACGACCATCGCGAACGTTTCGAACGCGCACTTCGCTAATGCTTGAAGTGCCTCCGCCCCGTGAAGAGCATTGCCATGTGGTTCTTGTTCGCGGTGTCGATCATCATCGCGTCGCGAAGCGAGCCGCCCGGTTGGATGATTGCCGTCACGCCGGCGCGGGCCGCAACTTCGATGCCGTCAGGGAACGGGAAGTACGCGTCCGACGCCATGACCGCGAGTCGCGCGTTCTCGCCCGCTTTGCGCACCGCTGTCTCGACCGCGACCACGCGTGACATCTGACCAGGCCCCACTCCCACCGTCGCGAGGCCCTTCGCGAGGACGATCGCGTTCGAGGTCACGTGCTTCACGCAGCGCCACGCGAAGAGCAGATCTGTGAGCTCCTCGAGCGACGGCCCCCGTTCCGTGGCCACCTTGAAGTTGCCCTCGTCGGCCGCGGATTCGTCGGGCGTCTGCACGAGCATGCCGCCGGCGATGCGTTTGTAATCGAACGCGCCGCCATCTTTGCGTGCGAGCCTTCCGCCGACGATCGCGTGACCGGGGACGGCAAGTATTTCGAGGTTCTTCCGCTGCCGAAGGATCGGCAGTGCCTCATCCTCGTAGCCCGGCGCGATGATCGCCTCGTAGAACGTGCCTTCCATCGCCTCGGCGAGCTCGCGCGTCACGATCCGATTCGCTCCGACGATGCCGCCGAACGCCGATACCGAGTCGCACATGAACGCACGCCGGTATGCCTTCGTGATCTCGTTGTCCGACGCGACGCCGCAGGGGTTCTGATGCTTGATGATCGCCACGGTCGGCTGCGCGAAGTCGACAGCGACGCGCCATGCGGCGTTGATGTCGAGCATGTTGTTGAAGCTCGTCGCCTTGCCGTGCAGCTGCTGCATCGTGGTCATCGCGCCGTCTTCACCGCGCACCGCGTACATCGCGGCCTGCTGGTGCGGGTTCTCGCCATAGCGCAGGTCACGCACCTTGCGAAGCGAGAGCGTGAGCTCGTCCGGGAACTGCACCCCCGCCTCGCTCGCGAAGCGGGAAGCGATCGCTGCGTCGTACGCGGCCGTGTGGCTAAAGGCTTCCGACGCGAGGACGCGACGAGTCTCGAGCGAGACGTTGTTCCGCTGCTTCAGCTCGTCGAGCACCGCGGTGTACCGCTCCGGCCGCGCCACGACGACGACGTGCTCGTAATTCTTCGCGGCGGCGCGGAGGATCGTTGCGCCGCCGATGTCGATCTGATCGAGGAGCATGCTGCCGGCCTTTCCGGACGCGGCATGCTCGGCGAACGGATACAGATTGACGGCGACGAGGTCGATCGGCTCGATGCCCTCGCGCTTGAGCTCCTCGCGATGCACTGGATCGTCGCGGCGCGCGAGCAACGCGGCGTGGATCTTCGGGTGCAGCGTCTTCACGCGGCCGCCAAGAAGTGCGGGTTGCCCGGTCACGTCCTCGACCGAGCGCGAGGTGATGCCCTCGGCGGCGAGCGCGGCGCGTGTTCCGTCGGTGGCGATGAGCTCCCATCCGAGGTCCTGCAATCCGCGCGCGAACGCGTCGAGTCCGGTGCGATCAGAGACAGAGAGGAGGGCTCGCAGCGTGGCTAGTATAGCCAGTCCATGCCTTTCGATCCCCAGCACTTCATTGATCGATTCTTTCAACCATTCAACAGCGAATCCCGTTTCTATTGGCCGGCGGTGATCGCCGTGGCGGTGTCGCTGATCGCGAACATTGTTTGGTACAACTGGCGCAGCCGGACCACGCCTCCGCCCGAGCTCGG
>VBGU01000020.1 GCA_005881085.1 Chloroflexota bacterium
GAGCGCGGTCACCTCGATCTCGTCGAATGATCGGCCGATGCGATCGCACTCCGCCTTGAGGCGATCGCGATGGACGTCGATGCGCGACGGGCTCGTGATCACGTTCCACGCGTCCGCGTACTTCGCCACGAGCGGGAGCGTTCTCTTCGGCCCGTCGCCGCCAACAAGTATTTTCGGTCGCGGCGACGAGAGCGGCCGCGGATTGCTCAGGGGGTACGCGGCGCGCAGGCTTTTTCCCTCGAACGGCGCCGTGTCGCCGGACCACGTTTGCCGCGCGAGCCGCAGCGTGTCCTCGAGCAGCGCGTAGCGCTCGCGGAGAGCGGGGAAGGCGATGCCCAGCGCGTCGGCCTCACCTTTGAACCAGGCCGCACCGACGCCGAAATACGTGCGGCCGCCCGAGAGCACGTCGACCGTGGTCGCCGCCTTGATGAGCACCGCCGGCGGCCGATACACCACGCCCGACACGAGAACGCCGAGACGGATGTGCGCGGTCGCCGCGGCGAGATAGCCGAGCGTCGAGTACGCCTCGAGCATCGGATGGTCCTCGGGTCTGCCCCACGGCGGGATCTGGAAGTAGTGGTCCATGACCCAGAGCGAGTGGAAGCCTGCCTCTTCCGCTGTCCGCGCGATCTCCGCGAGACGGCGCGCGATCTGGGGCGCGCCACCCGGCCAGGTGAATGAGACGAGTTGGAGCCCGACCTTCATGCGGAGAGGAAGGAGAGAACGCGCGCGCGGATGCCGGCAGCGTCGAGCTGGTGAGCGGCGTCGTGCTCGCGCCAGTTTCCATATCTGCGGTGCTCGACGTTCGGGACTCCGATCGCGAGGAGGCGGTGCGGCTCGTTGACGAGCGCCTCGTCGACTTCCGACGACGAGGTTCCCGCGAGGTACGGCTCGACGAGGATCACGTCTCGCGTTGACCCTGACGAACGCAGCGCTTCACGATCGAATGGACGCACGGTCGTCGCGTACAGCACCGTCAGGTCAAGATCGGCGGTCGCCTCGAGAACCGGGTCGAGGAGCGGCCCGACGACGATCACGGTCGCGTCGCGGCCGCGGCGCTCGACGTGAAAGCGCCCGGGCTCGATCGGCCGCGCCACGGCGTTCGACTGTTCGGCGAGGCGCAGATACACGCGATCGTTGTCCAGCACGGCCGCGCGCAGCAGCACGTCGGCCTCGTCGGGGTGACCCGGCACGAAGATGCGCCATCCCGGCAGCGACCCGACCAGCGCGACGTCCTCCGGCGACTGGTGCGTGCGCCCGCTCGCGGCCGAGTCGTACGAAGCGCCGACGCTGACGAGGATCGCGCCGACGTCCTGATGGCCGAGATCGAGCTTCAGCATCTCGAACGGCCGCTCGACGGCGAACGGCGCGTACGAGTGGGCGATCGGCCGGAACCCCGCGAGCGCGAGACCACCGGCCACGCCGACCATCAGCTGCTCGCGGATGCCAACGTTGATCACGCGATCCGGATGACGCCTCTTCGCGGCCATCAGCGCCGACCCGCCGATCTCGGCGATGACGACGGCGACCCGATCGTGCCGGTCGACCAGCTCCGCGGCCGTTTCGTAGAAGCGTTCGCGCATCACACTCTGGGTCACGAGCGTCATGAGCCCTGCTCCACCACGGCGACCACCGCGTGCGGGCGGCGAGCGTGATCGGCAGCGAACGCGCGCTCGAGCGCCTCGTGATCGCGCCCGTCGACCGTGGCGGTGGACCAGCCTTCGATCGCGAACCGTGACGCGATGCCCCCTGGCCAGCCGAGCGACGACGAGCGGTTATCGACCACGACGCATGTGAGGCGTTCGAGCCCGAACCGACCCGCGTAGGCGATGGCCTCGTGGTTGCTGCCTTCCTCGAGCTCGGCGTCGCCGACGAGGCAGAACACGCGCGCGGGGCTGCGTCGCGCGCGAAGACCGAGCGCCAGGCCGACGGCGATGCCGAGGCCGTGCCCGAGCGAACCGCTCGAGATCTCAACACCTGGGACACGATTCCGGTCGGGGTGATGACCCAGTGGCGAGTCGTAGCGGCCGAAGGTTCGGAGCGTGTCGACATCGATGAAGCCCTTGGCCGCGAGCACGGCGTAGTACGCCATCGGTCCGTGTCCCTTTGAGAGAAGGAAGCGGTCGCGGTCGGGATCCTTCGTCGCGAGTGGATCGATGCGGAGGACGCGGTCGTAGAGGACCCAGATGACGTCGAGCGTCGACGTCGCACTTCGACTGTGCTTCTCATCGCCGAGCTGCATCGCCATGAGGCGTTCGAGATCGGCGTACCCGAGCGTCGCGACCGTCTCGGACTGGAGCATGTGGCGCACCTTAGAACTTCAAGTGCCCTTTAAGTCAACTGCTTTATCCTCCCGACATGCCGGCCCTGGACACGGAGATCACCATCGGCGAGCTCGCGGAGCGCAGCGGCGTGGCGACCTCCGCGCTGCGCTTCTACGAATCGCGCGGGCTCATCTCGTCGGTGCGGACGACCGGCGGGCAGCGCCGCTTCGCGCGTCCGACGCTGCGACGAGTTGCCTTCATTCAGGCGGCGCAGCGCGTGGGGCTTTCGCTGGACGAGATCGCGACCGCGCTGCGCACGCTTCCCGAGCGACGAACGCCGACGAAAGCCGACTGGGCTCTCCTCTCGCGATCCTGGAAGGATCTGCTGCGGTCACGCATCGAGGAGCTCGAAACGCTGCAGACGCGTCTGACGAGCTGCATCGGTTGCGGCTGCCTCTCGCTGAAAACATGCGGGTTGCTCAACACGGACGATCGCGCGGCGGCTAAAGGGAGCGGCGCGCGCTATCTGCTCGGAGACTCGCCCGAAGAGGACTAACGGCCGATGATCGGCGGCGGGATCGGAACGCCCGTCGGTAGCGGAAGCAATGCCGGCGTCGAGATCGGCGCTGCGCTGCGGATGACCACAGGGACCGTCGGCAGTGGGCGCGCGGTTGCCGGAAGGGGCGGCACGGTCGGGATCGGCACCGCGGTCGGTAAGGGAACGAGACTCGTGACCGGCGCGACAAGCGGCGGGAGCGTGATGGCCGGCAGCCCCACATCCGGCGAGGCGATCGCTGGGAGAGCCGGCACCGGGACGAGCGTTGGCGGAAGCGTCGCGGCTGCGTCGGGCGCGGGCGCCGAGCCCGTGCACGCGACGGCCGCCATCAGAGCGAATAGCACCAGCGGACGCAACGCCAATCTCCCCACGAGCGAACGGGCAAGTCACAGGCCAGCCGGCCGCACCCGAACGTAAACGGACGGTAGGCGCGGTGCAGAGTGCATCGGCCGGTTTGACCGGTCCCCAGGCCTCTCCTTTAGGCTGCTTTTGATGCGTCTCGCCCTTATCCCGCCGATGCCGATGGCCCCGATTCCGGGGTTCGCGTCGCGTTCGGGAGGCTAGTCGCACCCAGTTTCCACGGCACCAGCAAGCATCGAGGCCTCCCGAACGGGAGGCCTCTTCTGTTTTCTAGAGGAGGAAGCGATGGCCACCACGCTGGAACGGTCAAGTACGAGCCATCTCCGCGGCCTGCGCTGCCGCGGGTGTCACGCACTTGCGCCGGCGGACGAGCGCTACATCTGCGGTGAGTGCTACGGCCCGATCGAGCCGGAGTACGACCTGGCGGCGTTCGACGCAGAGACTCTTCGCGACGAGATCGAGCGTGGCCCGCTCTCGCTCTGGCGCTACGCGCCGCTCCTCCCGGTCGCCGCGCCGCGCGGGCATTTCACCGTTGGCTGGACGCCGCTCGTGGAGGCGCCGCGCCTCGGCGCAGCGATCGGCGTGCCGCGACTCTTCCTCAAAGACGACTCGCGCAATCCATCTCTGTCGTTCAAGGACCGGCCCGTTGCGCTCGCGCTCGCGCGCGCGCTCGAGCTTGGGCTCGAGACGCTCGCCTGCGCATCGACCGGCAACCTCGCGGGTGCGGTCGCGGCAGCCGCGGCACGCAACGGGCTGCGCGCGGTGGTATTCGTGCCGGCCACCACGGACGAAGGCAAGATCGCGGGGGCCGCAGCGTACGGCGCGACGGTCGTACGCGTGAACGGGACGTACGACCAGGTCAACCGGTTGTGTGCCCGGCTCGCGGACGAGGAGCGATGGGGATTCGTGAACTTCACGCTCCGCCCGTACTACGCCGAAGGGTCGAAGACGCTCCTCTTCGAGTGCGCAGAGCAGCTCGGGTGGCGGCTTCCGGACCACGTCGTCATACCGGTCGGGTCCGGCGCGCTCCTCACGCGTACCGCGACCGCGGCCGCGCAGCTCCGCGGTGCCGGCCTCGTCGAAGAAGGCGCCCTCCGCATCCACGCAGCGCAGCCCTCCGGATGCGCGCCCGTGTCCGACGCGGTGCTCGACGGCTACCGACCGGTGCGTCCGGTCCGCGACCCGGTCACGGTCGCGCGGTCGCTCGCGATCGGCGCGCCTGCGGACGGGGACGGCTCGGTCGAGATCATCCGCGCGTCGGGCGGATCCGCCGGATCGGTCAGCGACGCCGAGGTCGTCGATGCGTGCGCGCTCCTCGCGCGGACCGAGGGAGTGCTGGCGGAGCCTGCCGGCGGCGTCGTCGTCGCGACCGCGAAGGCTCTCGCCGCGCGCGGCGCCTTTGCGGACGACGAGTCGGTCGTCCTCTACATCACCGGCAACGCGTACAAGGGAACGATCGAGCGCTCCGCGCTCGGCCCGGTCGTCGCGGCCGACGCCGACGAGTTCCGCACGAAATACGCGGAGGCGCTCGCATGAGCGTCACCGTCCGTCTCGCCGCACCTCTCCGTGCCGCCGCCGGCGGCAACACGACTCTCAATTTCGAGGTCGCCGATCTGGGGCAGCTTGCGCGCGAGATCGCGGAACGCTATCCGGAGCTCGCCGCACGGGTCCTGCGCGACGGCGAGTTCGGCCGCTTCGTGAACGTCTTCGTCGACGGCGAAGATGCGCGCTTCCTCGCCCAGACCGACCTGCAGGGCAAGCGCACGATCGAGATCCTGCCCGCGATGAGCGGCGGCGCGGTCGCGCCGCTGCCGGAACGCGCGCGCCGGGAAGACCACGAGGTATTCGGCTCGTTCATCGACGAGACCATCGGCATCGTCGCGCGGCAGACCCGCGACACGGTGTCATTCGCGGTCGGGTCGCCGTCACGTGAGGCGCTCGATCTCGTCGGCGCGGACGATCTCGTCGCCACCGTGATCCGCCGCGAGGGTGCGAAGGCACTCGGCTACGGCATCACCGAAGGGGAGCCCGAGCTCCGCGACGTCATCGCCTCGGCCGCGCGCGACCGCGGTGTCGCGGCCGACGCGAGCGTGGTGCTCGTGAGCGCCGGCGCGCTCCAGGCCATCGACCTCGCGTGCCGTGTCTACCTGCGAGCCGGAGACGTCGTTGTCGCGGAGTCGCCAGCTTTCGCGAACGCGCTCTCCGCGTTCCGCAACCACGGCGCTCGCGTGCTCGAGGTCCCTGTCGACGGCGAAGGCCTCGACGTGGCGGAAGCGGCGCGGCGTATCCGGAAGCTTGGAGTGCGGCCACGGATGTTCTTCGTCGTCCCGAACTTTCAGAACCCGACCGGCGAGACGCTTTCGCTCGCGCGCCGCGAGGCGCTCCTCGCGCTCGCCGCGAGCCATGACGCGGTGGTGGTCGAGGACGATCCGTACGGAGCGCTGCGCTATCGCGGTGACGACGTGCCGTCGCTCGCAGCGCTCGGCGGCGCCGAGGTGGTGTCGATCGGCACGTTCTCGAAGACCTTCCTACCGGGCTTGCGCGTCGGCTGGGTCATCGCTCACTCAGAGGTCATCGCGCGGATGGCCCGTGCCAAGCAGACGATGGACTCGAGCACCGGCACGCTCGCGCAGCGGATCGTCCTGGAGTTCCACCGGCGCGGCGGTGCGGACGCGCACATCGGACGGCTGCGCGAGCTCTATCGCGAGAAGCAGGACCGGGCGCGCGCCGCCCTCGCACGCGAGCTCGCCGGGTCCGGAATCACGTGGAACGATCCCGAAGGCGGCTTCTATTTCTGGGTGCGCCTGCCTCGAAGGGTGAGCGCGCGAGCGCTTCTCGACGTCGCGCTGGAGGAAGGCGTCGCGTTCGTTCCCGGCGACGCCTTCGCGATCGACGCCGATCACCGGAACGCGCTCCGGTTCTCGATCAGCGCACCGACCCCGGATCGCATCGACGAAGGCGTGCGGCGGCTTCGTCGCGCCTTCGACCGGCTCGCGTAGCTCCATACTTTTCGCGTGGGGACCACTCTCAGCGAAAAGGTCTGGGAGCGGCACGTCGTCAGGCGTGCCCCGGGCGAGCCAGACCTGCTCTACGTCGATCTCCACCTCGTCCATGAGGTAACGAGCCCGCAGGCCTTCGAAGGCCTGCGCCTCGCGAAACGGCGCGTTCGCAGGCCCGAGCTCACCCTCGCGACGATGGATCACAACGTCCCGACGAACGACGAGCCAGCGGAGGAGATCTCCGCGCGCCAGATCGAAGCGATGGCGCGCAACGCACGCGAGTTCGGCATCCGCTGCTACCCGACGGGCGATCCGCGACAGGGCATCGTCCACGTCATCTCGCCGCAGCTCGGGCTCACGCAGCCGGGCATGACGATCGTGTGCGGCGACAGCCATACCTCAACGCACGGCGCTCTCGGCGCGCTCGCGTGGGGGATCGGCACGAGCGAGATCGAGCACGTGCTCGCGACGCAGACCATCGCGCTGACGAAGCCAGGCACGATGGCCGTGATAGTCGAGGGCGTGCTTCCCATGGACTGCGCGGCGAAGGACGTGATCCTCGGCATCATCGCGCGCATCGGCACGGCCGGCGGGACCGGCAAGGTGATCGAGTACCGGGGTGCGGCGATCCGCGCGCTCTCGATGGAAGGCCGCCTGACGATTTGCAACATGTCGATCGAGGCTGGCGCTCGCGCGGGCATGGTCGCGCCGGACGAGGTGACGTTCGCGTGGCTCGAGGGCCGGCCGTTCGCGCCGAAGGGCGTGCAGTGGCAGCAGGCTCTCGACGATTGGCGCGCTCTCGCCACCGACGCCGACGCGAGGTTCGATAGCGAAGTCGCGATCGACGCGAGCGCGCTCCGCCCGTACGTCACCTGGGGCACGAACCCGGCGCAGTCGGTGACGATCGACGGAGACGTCCCCGATCCCGACGCGCTCCCCGCGGCGACCCGAGAGAGCGCCCGCCGCGCGCTTCGCTACCAGGACCTCACGCCAGGGACCCCGATGCGTGAGATCTCGGTCGACGCCGTGTTCATCGGGTCGTGCTCGAACGCACGTCTCGAGGATCTGCGGTCGGCCGCGGAGGTCGTTCGCGGCCGGCACGTGCGCTCGGGCATCCGCGGACTCGTCGTGCCTGGATCGATGGGTGTGAAGGCCGACGCCGAACGAGAGGGGCTCGACCGCATCTTCACGGACGCGGGGTTCGAGTGGCGCGACGCCGGCTGCTCGATGTGTCTCGGCATGAATCCCGACATCCTGCGGCCGGGCGAGCGGTGCGCCTCCACGTCGAACCGCAACTTCGAGGGCCGGCAAGGCCCCGGCGGCCGCACGCATCTGGTCTCGCCCGCCGTCGCCGCGGCCACCGCGATCGCGGGACACTTCGCCCTTCCGTCGGATCTCCGCTGATGGAACCGGTCCGCCGCATCGTCGGACGAGCGCTGCCCCTCGCGCGCGCCGACGTCGACACCGACCAGATCATCCCGAGCCAGTGGCTCAAGCGTCTCGAGCGCACCGGGTACGGACCGGGCCTGTTTGAAGCGTGGCGCAAGGATCCCGCGTTCGTGCTGAACGATCCGCGCTATGACGGTGCGGTCGTTCTGCTCGCCGGCGCGAACTTCGGCAGCGGCTCGTCGCGCGAGCACGCGGTGTGGGCGCTTCTCGACGCGGGCTTTCGCGCCGTCGTCGCCCCGCGGCTCGCGGATATCTTCCGGAACAACGCACTCCGCAACGGGCTCGTGCCGGTCGAGACAGACGCGGACACGGTCGCGAAGCTCGTCGACACGGTCCGCCGCGATCCGACGACGAGTATCGCGATCGACGTCGAGCGCTCGACCGTTGAAGCCCCTGGTCTTCGGGCGACATTCGTCCTCGACGAGTTCTCGCGCACGCGGCTCCTCGAAGGTCTCGATGACATCGCGGTCACGCTGCGCCACGAGCGCGATATCGGCGCGTTCGAGGCGAAGCGACCGGAGTGGCTGCCCCGCGTCCGATAGCGGGACTGCGATAGCGTCCTGCCGTGCGTCCGTTTCGTTTCGCAGCCATGGCCGAACGAGGCCGGAGCGCTGAGCACTGGCGCGAGGTCGCGCAGCGCGCCGAGGGGCTCGGCTACGACACCCTTCTCATGCCGGACCACATCACCGATCAGCTCGCGCCGGTGGCGGCGCTCACCGCGATCGCCGCCGCGACGACGACGCTGCGCGTCGGAAGCTTCGTGTTCGACAACGACTACCGCAATCCGGTGATGCTCGCGAAAGAGGCGACGACGCTCGACCTGCTTTCCGGCGGACGGCTGGAGTTCGGGATCGGAGCCGGCTGGAACACGCGCGACTACCGGCAGCTCGGCATTCCGTACGACACGCCGAAAGTGCGCGTCGATCGCATGGAAGAGGCGGTCACGCTGATCAAACGTCTCTGGACCGAAGAGAAGGTGACGCACGAGGGACCGTACTACCGCGTGCGCGACGCGTCGGTCCTGCCGCGACCGACGCAACGCCCTCACCCGCCGATCATGATCGGGGGTGGCGGTCCGCGCATGCTCCGGATCGCGGCGCGCGAGGCGCAGATCGTCGCCATCGCGCCGACTCTCAACCCCACCGGCGGTCCGAAGTTGCGTACGATCACCGTCGGATCGGTGGCGCAACGGATCGCGACGCTCCGCCGCTCGCCACGCTTCTCGGAGCTTGAACTCAACGTCATCGTCTTCGATGCGCAGGTCACCGATGCGGCGCGGTCGATCGTCGACGCGCTCACCGCGCGCCTCAAGTCGGCGCTCACCGCGGTCGTCGACACGCCGTTCTTCATGTACGGCTCGCGCGCCTCGCTCGTCGAGGATCTTCTCGCCCGGCGGGAGCGCCTGGGGATCAGCTACATCGCGCTCCCGGGCCGGGCGATGCGAGCGTTTGGGCCCGTCGTTGCCGCTCTGCGAGGGAAGTGAGATGGCGCGGCATCCGCTCTGCAGCGATCGGAGTCATGTTGGATCTGAAGTGCCGCGAATGCGGCCAGAGCTTCAAAACGCCGGCCGAGCTAGAGGAGCACACCGACCGACTTCATCTCACCAGCAAGAAGGGCGGCGACCCGGTCGCGCCCGATCCGCCGAACGACAGCCGCCGGTAGCTAAGGCGACTTCGTCGGCAGCGGCGGAGAGCTGACGGGCACGGAGGGGAGGATCGTCGGCACCGGCGTGACCGGCGGCAGCGTTGCGGTCGGCGCGGGCGTCGGGCTCGGTGGAGCTTCGGTCGGCGTGGCCGTCCGCGGGACCGGCGTGGCTGAGGCCGACGGCGACGAGCTCGGCGACGACGATGCAGACGACGACGGGCTCGCCGATGGTGCCGCGACCTGCTGAGACGAGATCACCGCGGCACCGAGGAGGAGCAGCGCGACCAGCGCGACCGCCGCGAAGACGGTGAACACGGTGGACCAGCGGTCCGCGGGCCGTCGCGCCGGCTTAGGGCGGGACGGCGGTGGCGCGACGTTCGCGGCCGCGGGTGGCCGTTCCAGCTGTGCCGTCGCGTCGGGATCGACCGGCGGTTTTTCCTGCATGCGGCAGCGCGACCGCACGAGCCGTGCCGAACGGTCGGACGCTCGACAGGTCGGCCCTCTACGAGTGATGCAGGACGTTCGCGAGCTGGTTCCCCAGGACAGCGAGACCGACGACGAGGACGATCGCGATGAACGTCATGCCTACGAGATAGTCGACGAGATCGTCGCGCTTCCCCATGTCGAAGGAACGAATGATTCGCGCGCCGCGAGTCTCCCCCGAACGGGGGATCCCGACCTACACGAAACGCTCCGCGCGCCACTCGATGCCGAGCTCGCTCGGCGGCGCCATGTAGCCGAGCAGCGCGGATGACGCGACGACCGCGGGGCTCGCGAGGTAGCCGAGGCCACCGACGCCCATGCGGTTGGTCCAGTTGCGGTTGAACGAGGTGATCGCGCTCTCGCCTTTCTTTAGGGCGTCGGGTCCCTGGCCGAAACACGGCCCGCACCACGACTCGCGGATCTCGGCGCCGGCGGCACGGAAGACGTCGGCGATCGACTCGCCGTCGAGGCGCGGATCCGTCTTCTCGATGTCGCGTTTCACGGCGCCCGATCCCGGGAAGACGACGAACTCTTTGGCGGCGCGCGTCGTTCCCTTCGCGCGCGCCGCGCGGATGACGAGCGCCGCCTCCAGGAGATCGCTGTATCCGCCGTTCGTGCACGATCCGATGAACGCCTTGTCGAAGGTGATCCGCTCGCGCGCGATCTCCGTCGCCGGGAATGCGTTCGCGGGACTGAACGGCTTGGCGATGAGCGGCACGACCTCGGAGAGATCGAGCGTTTCGTCGATCTCGTAGACCGCGTCCTCGCCCGGCGCGAATCGCGGGTAGGGAAACTCGGTCGCGCCTTTCTCGCGGTACCACGCATACGTGAGGTCGTCGGGCGCGAAGATCCCGTTCAGCGCCTCGCCCTCGGCCATCATGTTCGCGATCGTGTTGCGGTAGCTCATGGGGAGCTGCATGTGGGCATCGACGAACTCGACGCTCATGCC
>VBGU01000021.1 GCA_005881085.1 Chloroflexota bacterium
AAGACGGGACCGAGTGGGCACACATGGATATTGCCGGGACCTTCTGGTTCGAGCGCGACCGGCCGCACGCCCCCAAGGGGCCGCAAGGCCCAGCTGTTCGCACCCTGATCGCTCTTGCACAGCGGCTTGCTCAAGACGGACAATAGAACGTGTGGTCTATCTAGGGACTGCCACCTCGGCCCGACCGAGGGCCCCCGCGCGGTGGGGCACCGGCCGGAGGCCGGGGGGTCCGCCGCCGCGTAAAGAGGGTTTCGGTCGGGCCGAGCCTGTCGATCGAGATCGCCTGAGATGACGGAGCAGCTGAGCTTCCGTCTCGGCGAGCCGCGGCCGGACATTCTTCAAGGGCTCCAGCCCGAGCAGCGCCTAGCGGTCGAGCACGGCGTGGGGCCGCTGCTCGTCGTCGCCGGTGCTGGTACGGGGAAGACCCATGTCTTGACTGCGCGCATCGTCCACTTGATCACGTCGGGCGCGGCGAAGCCGCACGAGATCCTCGCCGTCACTTTCACCGAACGCGCCGCCGCCGAGATGCAGGAGCGCGTCGACATCAACACGCCGATCGGACTGAACGACGCCGTCATCCGCACGTTCCACGGATTCGGCGACGAGGTCTTCCGCGAGTTCGCCCTCGAGCTCGGGCGAAGCGGCGAGCTCCGCGTTCTGTCACCCGCCGAGCAGGTCATTCTGGTCCGCGAGCATCTCTACGGATGCCCCCAATGCGATATCGCCCTTCCCCTGAAGCGCTACCGGCCCGCCGGCGATCCGCTCCAGCACGTGCGCGCGCTCCTCGATCTCTTCGGGCGCGCGCGCGACGAGGACGTCTCGCCGGAGGCATATGTCGCCTACGCGAAGTCATTAAAGGATGCGGTGGGAGATTCGCTCGACGCCGATGTGAAAGCCGACGAGGCGGCGACGCACGAGGAGCTGGCCGCGACCTACGACGCGTATACGCGCATCAAGGATCGCCACGGGGTCGTGGACTTTGGCGATCAGATCGCCCTCACGCTGAAGCTGCTGCGCGAGCATCCGGCCGCGGCCGCCCGACTGCGGAACCGCTTCCGCTACATCCTCGTCGACGAGTTCCAGGACACGAACGACGCCCAGTTCGAATTGCTCCGACTTCTCGCCGAGCCGCACCGGAACATCACCGTCGTCGGCGACGACGATCAGTCGATCTTTGCCTGGCGTGGCGGGACGCTCCGCAACTTCGACCGCTTTCGCGAGAGCTATCCCGATCACACGACGGTGCCTCTCATAGAGAACCGCCGCTCATCGCAGGGTCTTCTGGACGCGGCCTATCGGCTCATCACGAAGAATCCCGATCGCCTCGAGACCAGCCTCGGCATCGACAAGAGACTCCGCGGTCGTGAGACGACGGACGAGGTCGATGTCGACCACATCCAAAAGGTGACCGGCGTCGAAGAAGCTGAGACCGTCGCGGATCTCATCGCGCGCGAAGCCGTTCGCCGTCAGCGGCGCTTCGGCGACTTCGCGATCCTGGTCCGGAACAACGCCGACGCGACGCCCTTCCTCCACGCCCTTGCGCAAAGACAGATTCCCACGCACTTCTCCGGCGGCGGCCAGCTGTACGAGCGTCCCGAGATCCGTCTCCTCATCTCGTTCCTCTCTGCGGTCGCGCTTCCGTCGGATTCGCGGCACGTCTACCACCTCGCGGTCTCGCCGCTCTATGGATTCCCGGCGGACGATCTCGCGCGCGCCATGGAGGGAAGTGGCCGTCGTCAAAAACCGCTCCGCGAGGTCTTCGAGGAGATCGCCGCGGGAAGGACTGCCGCGGGTGAGGACGCCGTCGCCTCGGCCAAGCGGCTCGTCGAGGACCTGACTCACTACGCTGCACGCGCGACGGAGCTCAGCACGGCCGCGCTCTTGTTCGAGTTCCTCGATCGCTCGAAGCTTCTCGCTCGATACCTCGACCCCGACTCGACCCTCGTCGAGGAGCAGGCGCGGAACGTCGCGAAGTTCCTGCGTCTCGTTCAGAGCGCCGGCCGCGCGCTCGCGACTGATCGCGCGTCGTTCTTCGTCCCGCACCTCGAGCTCCTGCGTGAGGCGGGAGACGATCCGGTGGCCGCGGACTTCGAAACCTCTCGCGAGCAAGTCAACGTCCTCAGCATTCACAAGGCGAAGGGCCTCGAGTTTGGGATGGTGTTCCTGGTGCACGCGACCGATGAGCGCTTGCCGGGTCAGGCGCGCCTCGATCCGTTCCGCCTTCCCGACGCGCTGGCTCGGATGCCGCCGCCGGACCGGGATAGGCACATCGCCGAGGAGCGGCGTCTCGCCTATGTCGCGATGACCCGGGCGAAGGACACCTTCTATTTCACCAGCGCCATTGACTATGGCTACCAGCGCGCCGCGCGCCCAAGCCGGTTCATCGCCGAGGCGCTTGGGCGCGAGCCGTCCCGCCTGAGCGCCCGACTCCAGGTCGCACAAGAGCTCGAGCGGTTCCAACAACCGCCGGGCGAGACCGATGCTCCGCTGCCCGCGCTCGGTGTCGACGATGTCCTGACCGTTTCGTATGAAGCAATCGACGACTACCAGAAGTGCGCGCTGCTCTACCGGTTCAAACACGTGCTGCAGATCCCGACGCTCCCGACGCCGCAGATGACCTACGGTCTCGCGCTGCACGAGGCGGTGAAGGACTACCTGCGGCGAAAGCGCGACGGCGCCGAGCCCGGCCTCGCTGAGGTCCAAGCCGTATTTCGAGCGGCATGGCTCGCCGAGGGATTCATCAGCCCTGCCCATGAGAGCGAACGCTTTCAGGCTGGGCTGGCGTCGCTTCGTCGCTTTTACGAGCAGGAGCGTGGGCAGCCGATCCCTGATCTCGTCGAGCAGCGCTTCAGCTTCATGCTGGGTAAGGACCGCGTCGTCGGGAGGTGGGACCGCGTCGATCGGACGCCGAACGGCGCCGTCGTCATCGACTACAAGGCTGGCGCCGATGAAGAAGGGAGCGGTCGGGCGCAGCGCTCCGCCAACGAGAGTTTGCAGCTCCGGGTCTACGCGCTCGCCCACGAGCGCGTCTATGGGGAGCGGCCGATCCAGACGGTCCTCCACTACCTCGAAAGCGGCGAGCGCGGGACGGTCGCCCCGACGGAGGACAGCGTGGGCGCGGTGCGAGGTCTCATCACCGGCACGGCAGCGCGCATACGTGCGCGCGAGTTCGCGCCGAATCCCAAAGGACTACGGACGTGTCAGCAGTGCCCGTATCACCAGATCTGCCCAAGCTCGCTGACCGCTCGGGCCGCGTCCGCGTCGCCGGTCCCGGTATGAGCGGCTGAGCGTCATTGCACACAGACGTGCGGTGCAATCAAAAAAGGGAGCAGGGCCAAAACCCTGCTCCCTTCCTCGTTGGTGTTGGTTACGCCGTCGCGGAGACCCGCCGCTGACTGCGTAGGAGCTGCGCCAGGCGGAGCGTTCCGCCAAGCGCGATGAGTCCCGCGAGGAACGGGATGACCTGCGAGATCGGGTCGTTCGTGGCCGGCGTGTTCGTGGGAGCGGTCTGCGTCTCGGCTGCCGCCGCCGGGGCGAGGACGGCGATCGTCCCAAGGTCATACGGGGCGAAGAACGTGCCCTGGGTGACCTGCCAGGTGTAGGTGCCCGCGGCCGGGAAGTAGACGTTCGCGACGTAGTGGCCCGCCGGGCCCTGTGGTGTCGCGGGGTAGGAGAGGACCTTGCCGGTTCCGTTGCGGACGACGATCTCCGCGACGTCAGCCTTGTAGGGCTCGACGCCGTCCATAAGGATCGTGAAACCGACCGGGATCATTTGACCTGCGTGAAGTCCTCCCGGTGGAAGCGCGTCGAGCTTGGTGACCGCGCCCTCCTTGGCGAAGGCGCTCCCGGCGAGGGCGCCGAGCGTGAGGAGCATGCCGATCGCGATGACGTTGATGCGTCGCATTCGTTCCTCCGAACGGTGGCTGCATGGCCCTTGCGCCACTCAGCCTCCATACAACGCATTCCGTGGAAGGTTCCGTCCCTGCGCAAGGACGTGGGCTATACCGGCCGGGTCACCTTCGGGGCCCGTACGATCAGCAACAGAAGGAAGGCGACGAAAACGAGAACGGCGGCCCCAACAAACGACGCTCGGTAGCTGTCGAAGTTACCGATCAGGATCCCGGCGATGACCGCCCCGATCGGTTGCGCGAGGGACCAAACCCCGGAGCCGAGGCCGGTCATTTCAGCGGCGCGCTCGGGGATGACGAGGTCGACGAGGAGCGGAACGTTGAGCGCGGTCCAGACACCGTTCGCTAAGCCGATGAACGCCATGACGACCAGGGCCTGGGGGACGGTTTGCACCTGAGAGCCGATGAGCGCGATGACAGAGAACGCGACCATGCCGACCGCGAGCACGGGTTTCTTTCCGATGCGGTCTGCCAGGTAGCCGGCGGGAATCGCACCGACGATCGTCCCGAGGAGCGCGGGGAGAAAGAGTTGGAAGGAGTCACCCTCGCTGGTGCCGAGCTCGTTGACCGCGAACCGCGTCAGATAGGGGATGACTCCCCCGGTGCCGAGCCAGAAGACCGCCGCCGCAAGAACGTATTTCGTCAGCTCGCGCTGTGCGAGGAGGCCGCGTACGTATTTGCCGACGTCGATCTTGACTCGATCCTTCGGCGCTGGCGGTGACTCGGGCTCGCGTACGCCGATGGTCGTGATGGTGAAGCTGACCACGAGGATCGCGGCAACCAGAACGAACACGAGCTGCGGTGACTGGCCCCATAGGAACAGCGCGATGAGGGTCGCCGCGATCTGACCGAGCATGTTGAATATCGCGAGGACCGTCCCGACGCGCCCGCGCTGGCTCGGCGGGACGAGGTCGGCCATCAGCGCGGTGTAGGGATCGACCGCCACGTTGAGGAAGAACGCGTTGATCGAGAGCACGATCAGCATTGGCACAAGCGGCGGGAATCCCGAGAGATAGAGGAGTGAGGCCGCGGTGAGTGCAACCCCAGCGATGAAGTACGGTTTCCGTCGGCCGATCCGCGTGCGCGTCCGGTCGGACAACGCGCCCACAATTGGTTGCGCGAAGGCGCCCGCCAGGGACCGCTCTTGCGAGAGCAGGCCGACCAGCCAGATCGGGACCTCGGGATATCTGTTGAGATAGAGGCCTGCGGCGCCGTTCAAGAAGTTGTAGACGGCGTTAGCGCCCAGGTTGCCGAAGCCGTAGACCACAGATTCGCGGAAGGTGAGCGGTCGGGTCGGTCCGGTTGCTTCCACGCCCGACGTTCTAGCGCAGTGGCGGTCCGTGAGTGTTGGCAGGCGGTCGGCGAGAAGGTGCTCCCGCACACGACAAACTTCGTCGAACGCTTGTGCTAACGCATTCGGGCGCCGACAATCCGACCGATGGATATGGTCACGACTCTCGCGCTCGTAGCCGCAATCGCCGCCCTAGGCGCGCTGGTCGTGGTCCTCCGGCGGCTGGCCAGCGGCGACGGTTCTGCGGTGCGCGACTCGCTCTCGGTGCAGCTGCAGGCCGCACAACAGGGGATGCAAGGACAGGTCGAGCTTCTCGCGCGGTCGGTCGGAGAGCTTCGTTCGGATCTGAGCCGGTCTCTCGGCGCGACCGAGCAGCAGCTGGCGAGCCAGGCCGGGTCGACCCACCGCACGCTCACCGATCTGTCGCGGCAACTGGGGAGCCTGGCCGAGCAGAGCCAGCGGATCGGGGAGCTCGCCAAGGACATCGGCTCGCTGCAGGACCTGCTCCGCGCGCCGAAGGCACGCGGCGGATTCGGCGAGCTCCTTCTCGAGCGGCTCCTGCACGACGCGCTGCCTGCGGGCGCCTATGAGGTCCAGTACACGTACAAGGACGGCTCGCGCGTCGATGCGATCGTTCGCTACGCGGGTCGCATCGTGCCGATCGACGCGAAGTTCCCTAATGAAACCTGGAACGCGCTCGCCAACGCCGCCGACGAGGCGGAGCGGCGCACCAAGAAGCGCGCCTTCCTTCAGCAGGTCCGGCGGCATATCGACGCGGTCGGCCGCTACGTCTCGCCGGCGGATGGGACGATCGACTTCGCACTCATGTACATACCGTCGGAGTCGATCTACTACGACCTCGTGCTGCGCGAAGAGGAAGGGGAGCCCGACCTGCGCGCGTACTGTGCGGAGCGCAAAGTCATCCCCGCTTCTCCGAACACGCTCCTCGCGTACCTCCAGGTCGTCTCGCTCGGCGTTCGAGGCCTCGCGATGCAGGAGCGCACGCGGGAGCTCCAGCAGGGGGTCGCGGCCGTCCGACGCGAGTTCGAACGATTCGTCGAGCTCCACGACCAGCTCGGCCGCCATCTCGAGAACGCGACGAAGAAATTCGACGAGACCGACCGCGCGCTGTCGCGCGCGTCGAGCGCGATCGAGACGCTCGCGCAGGCTCCGATCGCGGCGGGTGGCGAGCAGGTCGCGCTTCCTCTTCTTATGGAGCCGCGATCGAAGGTGGAGGACAGCTGACAAAACAGCTGCTCGCGCTCGGTGCTCTGGCGGCGATCGCGGCCCTCGTTTTCCTGCTGCTGACCCGCGATCCGACCGAGCCGCTCGCGGTCGCGGCGGTCGTCGGCGCCTCGTCCATCGCCATCGCAAGCGCGGTCGCTCTCGTCGGACTTGCCGTCGAAGAGCGCGATGCAGCGCTCGCGCGCCCGCGTCGCCGCCGGCCGCAGCGCGCTCGCGCGCTCCGTCGCGGCATCGAGGTCGGGGCGCTCCTCGCGGCGCTCGGACTTCTTCGCGCGGTCGACGGCCTCTCCGTCATCACCGGCGGATTCGTCGTCGCCGGCTTCGTCCTGGCCGAGCTCGTTCTGACCGCGCGTCCCACGGCGCGTTCGGGGTAGCCTCAGGACGACTTGGACGCCGCGGCCCGCAAGAAGCGGATCTCCGAGCGTGTCGACGCGCGCGCGCAAGCGCTCGACCGGCTCGCGCTTGAGATCCACGCCCGGCCCGAGCTCGCCTTCGAGGAGCGCTTCGCCTCGAGCTCGCTCGCGGACTACCTGGAGTCGGAGAAGGTCTCGGTCGAGCGCGGGGCCGGAGGCGTCGAGTCTGCGTTCGCCGCGGAGGCGGGGTCCGGCGGTCCGCTCGTCGCGATCCTCGGCGAGTACGACGCGTTACCGGGGATCGGCCACGGCTGCGGGCACAACCTCATGGGAACGGCGGCGGTCGGAGCGTTCCTCGCGCTTCGCGACACCCTCGACGGCGTCCGTGGCCGCGTGCGTGTCATCGGCTGCCCGGCCGAGGAGCGCGGAAACGGAAAGGTCCAGCTCATGAAGGGCGGCGCGTTCGAGGGAGTCGATGCCGCGCTGATGTACCACCCCGGCGACCGCGACGAGATCGATCCGCTCATGCTCGCGATGGTCAACCTCGACGTTGAGCTTTTGGGTAAGGCCGCTCACGCCGCGGCCGAGCCGTACGATGGCGTCAACGCGCTCGACGGGCTCGTCCTCGGCTGGACCGCGATGTCTGCGCTGCGCCTACTGGTCCGCAGCGACTCGCGGATCCACGGGATCATCACTGACGGCGGAAAGGCGGCGAACATCATTCCGGACCGCGCCGCCGCGAGGCTCATGGTCCGTTCGCCCGACAACACATACCTTGCCGACCTTCGGCGGCGGGTCCTCGCGTGCTTCGAAGGTGCGGCCGTCGCGACCGGCACCGAGATCCGCCCGACATGGAGCGATGTCTGCGAGGTCGTCAGCACCAACCGTCCTCTCGCGGAGTCCTTTGCCGAGAACGTCCGGACGCTCGGGCGCACGATGCAACCGCGGCGGCTCGCGGACACGCACGGGTCCACGGATATGGGGAACGTGACGACCGTGATCCCCGGTATCCACCCGTTCCTCTCGATAACCGAAGGTCCGGTGCCGGGACATTCCATCGCGTTCACGGATGCGGCGCGGGCGCCGCGAGCGCTCGAGACGATGCACCTCGCCGCCAAGGCGCTCGCGATGACGGCGCTCGACGTGTTCACGGAGCCGGCGCTCCTCAAACACGCGAAGGAGGCACATGGAAACGAGCGACGAGCGGTTGTGCCGTGAGGAGGGAGTCAATCAGCCCTGAGCGTGTCTCCGGCGGAGCCGGAGATTGGTCGTGACGGCCGCGTCGCGTGACTGGCAGGGCGCCGAACGCGAGCCCTCCGAGGCCGCGCGCCTTGCGGCGCTCTACGACCTGGATACCGCGCCGCTCGAGGGAGGACCGGACGTCGAGTGGTTCAGTGGCCTCGCGCGCCGGACTGGCGGCCCGATCCTCGAGCTCGGCTGCGGGACGGGCCGGATCACGGTTCCGATCGCTCAGGACGGCCACCACGTTGTCGGATTGGACCGCTCCGGTGCGATGCTCGAGCGGGCTGAGAGGCGCGCGCGCCGAGCGAATGTCGAGGTCCGCTGGGTCGAGGGCGACATGCGCGCGTTCTCCTTCAATGAGGCGTTTGCCCTCGTCTTCGTCGCTCTCAACTCGTTCCTCATGCTCGACCCGAACGATCGTTGGTCGTGCCTGGCGCGGGTGCGTGAGCACCTCGCACCGCGAGGCCGCGTCGCGATCGACGTGTTCCAGCCTGATCCGGAGGTCGTGGTCGGCCTTGACGGCGGCGTGGTCGACGAGTGGGAGCGTGTCGACCCGGAGAACGCTCGCGCGGTGCGGAAGTTCTCGTCGAGCCGCGCCAACGTCGACGGGGTGACCCAGCGCGTCTGGTACGACGAGATGGCCGACGACGGAGGGGTCCATCGCATCGGCGGTACGACGACGCTCCACTACCTCTACCGGCGGGAAGCCGAGCTGCTCTTCTCGGAGGCGGGGTTCGTCATCGAGACGCTGCACGGCGATTACGACGGGAATCCGGCGGACGCGCGATCACGCAAGCTCCTCGTCGTGGCGAAGCGGAAGGAGCGCGGGCAGAGACCCGAGCGACGGCACTCGTGACCGACCTTCTCATCCGCGGCGGAACGGTGATCGACGGGACCGGGGCCCCCGGCAGGCGCGCGGACGTCGCCATACGCGGCGGACGCATCGCGGCGGTCGGCGCCGACCTCGCAAAGAACGGGGCGCGGATCATCGAGGCGAAGGATCGTGTCGTCGCGCCCGGGTTCATCGACATCCATTCGCATTCCGACGAAGCGATGTTCGTGAACGACGCGCTCGAGAGCGCGTTGCACATGGGGGTGACCCTGGTCGTCTGCGGGAACTGCGGTGGCTCGTCGGCGCCGGTGAGCGGCCTCGCCGAGGCCGAGCTCGACCGGGAGCTCTCGCGCCTGAACGTGCAGCGGACCTGGTCGTCCTTCGGCGAGTACGCGGAGGCAGTCGACCGGGTCAAGCCGGCCATCAATGTGTGCTCGTTCGTGGGCCACGGCACGCTGCGGTCTTGCGTGATGGGTGCGGACGACCGCGCACCGACAAAGGACGAGCTGGCGCGGATGCGGTCGCTCCTCGCGAAGTCGATGGATGAAGGCGCGATCGGACTCGCGTCGGGCCTCATCTACCCGCCGAGCGCCTTCGGAACGACGGACGAGCTCGCCGCGCTCTGCGATGTCGTGCGCGACAATGGCGGCCTCTATGCGAGCCACATCCGCAACGAATCGACCCATCTTCTCGATGCGGTCGAAGAGAATCTTGAGATCGGCCGCCGCTCTCGTGTCCGCGTGGAGCTCTCGCATCACAAGGCGTCGGGACAGAAGAACTGGGGCAAGGTCAAGGAGTCGACCGCGTTGATCGAGCGCGCCCGCGGCGAGGGCGTCGACGTCACGGCCGACCAGTACCCGTACACGGCGTCGTCCACCGGACTCGCGGTCACGATCCCGAACTGGGTGCACGAGGGCGGGACGGCGAAGATGTGCGAGCGTCTTCGCTATCCGGCCGTGCGGGCCCGGATCCGGAACGAAGAGGTCGAGACCGGGCGCTCCTTCGACCGCATCGTCATCGCGCGAGCACGTCACCATCCGGAGTGGGCGGGGAAGAGCGTGCAGCAGCTCGCCGACGAGGCCGGCCGTGATCCGCTCGAGTGGTCCTGCGACGCGCTCATCGAGCACGACGGGGCGGTCGACATCGTTCACCACTCGATGAGCGAGGACGACGTGCGCTTCGTCATGGCGAAAGAATGGATTTGCATCGGAAGCGATTCGCGCGCGAACGCGCCGTACGGCCCACTTTCGTTCGGCAAGCCGCACCCGCGTTCCTACGGGACGTTCCCTCGCGTCCTTGGCCGATACGCGCGCGACGAAGGCGTGCTCGGGCTCGAGGACGCCGTTCGCAAGATGACCTCGCTGACCGCGTCGCGCCCGCGCGTGCATGACCGCGGCGTCGTTCGAGAGGGTGCGTTCGCCGACCTCGTCGTCTTCGATCCGGCACGCGTGATGGATTCGGCGACGTACGACGACCCGCACCGGTACCCGGT
>VBGU01000022.1 GCA_005881085.1 Chloroflexota bacterium
CGTCGCGAGCGTAGAAGACGCGTTGGCGCGCGGCGCGACGGTGCTCCTCATCGGCACCGCCGCCGCCGGCGGTCGCATCCCCGATGGGTATCGTCCCGCGCTCGCGCGTGCGCTGGAGAGCGGCGTCGAGGTCTGGAACGGATTGCACGAGCGGGTCCTCGCCGATCCCGAGCTCGCGGCCGCGGCGAAGCGCGGCGGCGCGAACGTGCGCGAGCTGCGCGAGTCGCCTCGGGACCTGCCGATCGGCGGCCATCGCGCGCGGCGCGAGGGCGCGCGCGTCGTGCTCACCGTCGGATCGGATGCCGCGGTCGGCAAGATGACCGCATCGCTCG
>VBGU01000023.1 GCA_005881085.1 Chloroflexota bacterium
CACCGGAAATCCGCCCCACGCGACCGCGAACCCGATGTCCGAATGCACAATCGGAGTCTCGAGTCCATACGAAACAACGAGCGCCGCGCCGACGGCGACGAGTAACAAGAACCACGGACCCAGCATCGCTGCCGCGATCACTCCAAGCGCGACGGCGCCGATGAGGGCAAACGAACCCAATGCGAGGAGCACGCTCGATGGGATCCGAGTGCCAAGAGGCCTTCCCTGGAGTTCGTCGAATGCGTGGGATGCGACACCGACCGCGAGAAAGAAAGCGACAAGGGCGCCGGCGACCATTCGCGGATCTGGCATCGGAGCCAATGCGGCGCCTAGCAGCACATACGAGAGATGCCAAAGCGTGTACGGCGGGTGCAAGAGCGTCCAGTAGTCGCGCCATCCGCCAGCCTCCAGCGCATAGAAGGCCGGCGCCACCGAAACCCTCTGTTCGCGACGGGGTCCCCCCGGCCCCGGTTCCCAGGGCCGGCGCCCCATCGCGCGGGGGCCCTCGGTGGCGCCGGCCTTTACTGCGCTCGTGACCAGTCCGGCGCCGAAGCTCATCCGAGCGACACGGACGTCTTTCAATCCGGCGCCACTCCAGTCCCGCTCGATCTCGCTTGCCGGGTGCTCTCGATCAAATCGCTCGATGCTGCCCCTGAGGAACGCGCCGACGCTCGCCCACTGCGTTGAGATCGCGCGGCCGATGAGCGGCAATCCGAGCGACGTGTATGTGCGCCAGATTGCTCGGAGGATCGGACTCGGCGGTACGCCGAAGTCGAGCGCGACGATGCGGCCCCCGGGACGCACGACTCGCGCGAGCTCGCGCATGGTCGCGGCGGGATCGTCGACGTAACGCATGAGGTAGGTGAAGGTCACGTGATCGAACGAGTCGTCCGCGAACGGCAGCGACTCGGCGCGAGCGCGCACGAGGGGAATGTGTCCGTCGCGCGCCGCTGCTCTGGACAGCATGTCGGCGCTTCGGTCGAGCCCGACGACCTCGCAGCCGTAGCGTTCGCGTAACGCCCGAGCCACGAGACCGGTGCCGGTCGCGACATCGAGCACTCGATCGTCGGGCTCGGCCTGCACCGACTGCACAAGACGCGCACGCCAGCGTGCGTCCTGGCCGAACGAGAGCAACGCTCCCGCTTTCTCGTACGTGGCCCCGATTCCGTCGAAGATGCGACGCGCGTCGTCGGGCGGAGAGGAGGGCATCGCCCTCTATGACGCACGCACCGCGCGGCGCGGATCGTCGCCCGGCGTGATGCGCCAGCCCGACCGGTAGGGAGCGCCGAAAACGATGTCGTCGGGGCGCACCGGCACGCGGTTGAGCTCCCTACCCGTCGCGGCGCGGATCGCGGCCACGATCGCGGGTGTGCTCGATATCGTCGGCGGCTCGCCTACCCCTTTAGCGCCGTACGGCGCGTCCGGGTGCGGATGCTCGATGAGCACCGTGACGACGGGCGGCATGTCGAGCGTGGTCGGCAAGAGGTAATCGGTGAACGACGCGTTGCGCACGAGGCCGTCGCGGAGAAGCACCTCCTCCATCACCGCGAGCCCGAGGCCCTGCGCGATGCCGCCTTCGATCTGGCCCACGACCGAGACGGGGTTGATCGCTTTCCCGACATCCTGCGCGGTCGCGACCTGCACGACCTTCACGAGTCCGGTGTCCACATCGACGTCGACGACGGCGCGGTGAGCCGCGAAGAGGAACGCAACGTGGCCCTGGTTCTGCGTCTTGGCGTCGCGCGGCTCGGTGTCGCGATGCCGGTGCGTGACCGTCCGATCGATGGGCTCCTCCAGCAGGGCTCCGAGATCGTCCGGTGAGCGTCCCGCCTTGCGCGCGCGGGCGAGGAGCTCCGCCTTGACCTCGCGACACGCGGCGAGCACCGCGCCCCCGGTCATCCATGTCTGCCGCGACGCGGATGAGGATCCGGCCGAGCCGATGGTCGTGTCGGGCCGATCGACCTCGACCCGCTCGACCCCGAGCTCGGTGCGCGCGATCTGCGCGCAGACGGTCACGATCCCCTGCCCCACCTCCGCGGCTGCGGTGTGCACGTGCGCGATCGGTCCGCGCACGTCGCGCGCCAGCCGCACGCGGGCCGTCGAGAAATCGTCGAAGCCATGCGAGTAGCAAACGTTCTTCATTCCGGCGGCATAGCCGACGCCGCGTCGCACCCCTTCGCCGTGCGTGAGGTTGCCCAGCCCGCCCGGAAGCGCGATGGGTTCAGTGGGTATTTCGCCGTTGGGCATCGCGATGTCCGCGCAGCGACGGATGACATCGGCGACAGGCGCGCTCCCCTCCACCGGCTGGCTCGTGATGATCGCATCGCCGTTGCGGAGGGCATTTCTTTCGCGGAGCTCGACTGGATCGATGTCCAGCGCCGCGGCGAGCTTGTCCATCTGCGCCTCATACGCGAAGCACGACTGGACCGCACCGAACCCTCGCATCGCGCCGGTCGGCGGGTTGTTGGTGTACGCGCCGACCGCGTGAATCCGCGCGTTGGGAACGCGATACGGCCCGGCCCCGAAGCACGCCGCGTTCGCGACGACCGCGGGGCTCGATGAGGCGTACGCGCCGCCATCGAGCACGATCGTCGCCCGCACGAACACGAGCTCGCCCTTCTTCGTCGCGCCGTGCGTATACCAGAGCTTTGCTGGATGGCGATGCACATGTCCGTAGAAGGACTCTTCACGTCCGTAGGTCATCCGCACCGGACGTTTTGTAGCGAGCGCGAGCAGACACGTGTGGATCTGGAGCGTCACGTCCTCGCGCGCGCCGAATGCGCCGCCGACGCCGGCGAGCACGAGATGCACCTTCGATTCAGGCAGACCAAGGCACGGCGCGATCTGACGAAGATCCTCGTGCAGCCACTGCGTCGCGATGTGCAGCTCGACACCGCCGTCCTGCCGCGGGATGGCTAGGCCCGCCTCGGGTCCGAGCGCGGCTTGATCCTGCATGCCGAGCTCGTACTCGCCGTCGACGACGACGTCCGCGCGCGCGTCCGGATCGCCGTGCTCGACGAGCACGTCCTCGATCACATTCCCTCTTCGATGGAGCTGCGCCGCGTCCGGCTGCAGTGCCGCGACGGGATCCGTAATCGGCGACAGCGGTTCATACCGCACCGTGATCGCGCGCGCCGCAACGCGCGCTTCTTCCGCGGTCTCCGCCGCGACGATCGCAACGGGCTCGCCCACATAGCGGACCTTGCCGCTCGCGAGAACGGGCTGGTCGAGCTTCATGAGGCCGAAGAGCTCGCGCGTGGGCAGATCGCTCGCGGTGATGATCGCCTTCACGCCGCTCATCTTCTTCGCGGCGGCCGTGTCGATGCCGGCGATCCGCGCATACGGATGCGGGCTGCGGAGCGTCGCGCCGAAGAGCATTCCTTCGCGACGGAGATCGCTGCCGTACTGGAATTCGCCCTTGGCTTTGGGCGCGCTGTCGGGCCGCTCGACCGACTCGCCGACGCCGCCGCGGATTCGCGTTCTGGGAGCGGCCGTACTCATCGGCGATACATCGCGCTGGATGCGCGGTCGACTGCTTCGAGTATTTTCCCGTAGCCGGTGCAGCGGCAGATGTTCCCGGAGAGCGCTTCGCGCACTTCCTGCTCGCTCGGCTCGGGGTTCCGTTTGAGGAGCGAGTACGTCGCGACGACGAGGCCAGGCGTGCAGAACCCGCACTGCACCGCGCCAGCGTCGACGAACGCGCGCTGGATCGGATGCAGCCGGTCGCCGTCCGAGAGCGACTCAACGGTCTGCACTCTGCGTCCCGCGGCTGCGGCGCCGAGCACGAGACACGCGCAGACGAGCTCGCCGTCCATCAGGACCGAGCAGGATCCGCACTCGCCCTGCTCGCACGCGTTCTTGCTTCCGGCGAGGCCGAGGCTCTCGCGCAAGACGGTGAGCAGGCTCTCATGGTCCGCCGCTTCGGCTTCCCTTTCGTCACCGTTCACGGTGAGCTTGATCCTCACGGGACGACCGCGACGCGCGCGAGAGCGCGCGCTCCCATCACCGCGAGCACGTGACGGCGATATGCGACCGTGCCGCGGACATCGTCGATCGGCTTCGCCGCGCCGGCGGCGAGTCGGCCGAACTCTCGCGCCGCGGCGTCGCTCGGCCGAGCCGGCCGGTCCCAACCGGTCTCATCGAAGAGTCCGGCGGCGAAGCGCTCGGCGTCGGTCGCGCGAATGATCGTCGGGCCGCAGGAGCCGAGGCCGACGCCGACGCGCCGTCGCGCGCGATCCACGACGAGCGCAAGCCCAGAGATGGAGATGGCCATCGCGTTCCGCGTCGCGGCGAACATGTACGTCTGCGCCTCGCCAGCGTCCTCCCACTCGGCCGCGACGATGAGCTCGTCGGGACGTCGAACGGACTTCTTCGGGCCGGTCATGAAATCGCCGAAGGCCACGCGGCGCTCGCCGCCCTTCGATCTGAGCACGACGGTCGCCTCGAGCGCGGCCAGCACCGGCAACGTGTCCCCCGCTGGCGAGCAGGTCCCGAGATTTCCGCCGATGGTCGCCGCGTTTCGGATCTGCGGCGACCCGATCGTGCGCGCCGCTTCCTGAAGCGCGGGCGAACCGACGTCCGTCTCGAGCATCCGCGTGTACGTGACAAGGGCGCCCATCCGAATGTGGCCGTTGCGGGAGTGGTCCTTCAGCTCATCGACCCGGTCGATCGCGACTATGTTCGACGGGCGGATCCGGCCAAAGTTGATCTCCACCAACAGGTCCGTCCCACCGGCGAGGATGGTCACGTCCTTGCGCGTGGAAAGGTTGTCGAGAACATCGTCGACATGCCGGGAGATATGGACGCTCACGCGGGGATTATCACTTCCGGGTTCGGAACGTGGTCACTAGGATGACCGGACTAGGGAGGCGAGAGTTGGGCGGACCGGCAGACTTCGAGCGGGAGCTCTCGGAATCGAAGGCGCGCGAAGCGGCGCTCGCCGCGGTCCTCGGCATCATGCGGCGAGGCCCGAGTGAGCTCACCGCCGTCCTCGAGAGCGTCGCCATGAACGCGGTCCGCCTGTGCGCTGCGGACAACGGATCCATTGCGCAGCTCAAGAGCGATGGCTGGCGGCTGATCGCGAACGTCGGCGACATCGACCAAGAGAGCATGGAGCGCAACTGGGGTAATCAGCCGATCGAGGCCAACCGCCGAAGCCTCACCGGCCGCGTCCTTATGGACCGGCGGACAACCACGATCGTCGACGCCCAGGCCGATCCGGAGTACGACGCGGGCGTTGGTCTCTTCAACGTCCGATCCCTCATCGGCGTCCCATTGACGCGCGGCGAGGACATCGTCGGCGTGCTCATCCTGAGGCGACAGGAGCCGAAGCCGTTCACGCCGGAGCAGGTGCACCTGCTTGAAACGTTCGCCGATCAGGCGTCGATCGCGATAGAGAACGTTCGGCTCTTCAATGAGACCAAGGAATCCCTCGAGAGGCAGACCGCCACGAGCGAAATCCTTCGTGTGATTGCCGCCTCGCCAACCGAAATTCAACCTGTCCTTGACGCGATCGCCGAGAGCGCTGCGCGGGTGTGCGGAGCGAGCGACGCGCACGTCTATCGCGTCGAGGGCCAGGTCCTAAAGCAGTGGGCACACTTCGGGCCGATTCCTGGGCTCGCCTCAGGGGAGTCACTTCCGCTAAGCCGCGGGTCAGTCATCGGTCGATCCATCCTCGATCGGCGGGCGATCCATATACGAGACGCAGTCGACCTGGATCCGGCCGAATACCCGATTAGCAGCCAACTACAGCGACGTTGGGAATTCCGGACCGCTCTCTCGGTGCCCCTTGTTCGACACGGCATCGGCATCGGTGGCATCGCGATACGCCGCACTCACGTGCAACCGTTCACGCCGACGCAGATAGAGCTTCTCGAGACCTTCGCCGATCAGGCCGCCATCGCGATCGCGAACGTCGAGCTCTTCCAGACTGTGGAGCGTCAGCGCGGGGAGTTGTCACGCTTTCTATCGCCCCAGGTCGCCGCGCTCATCACGAGCGAGCAGGGTGCGAAGATGCTCGAAGGCCACCGCCGCCAGATCACGGTGGTGTTCTGCGATCTGCGCGGCTTCACTGCCTTCGCCGAGACGGCCGAGCCGGAGGAGGTCCTTGGGGTTCTCCGCGAGTACCACCGCGTGATGGGCGAGCTCATCGTCGAACACCGGGGAACCCTCGAACACTTCGCAGGCGACGGGATGATGATCTTCTTCAACGACCCGTTGCCGGTCGAGCGCCACGAGCTTCAGGCCGTGCGCATGGCGTGCGCGATGCGCGAAAGCTTCGAAGAAATGGCGCGAGCGTGGCAGAAGCGCGGCTACGAGCTCGGATTCGGCGTGGGCATCGCGACGGGCTACGCGACGCTCGGTCGTATCGGGTTCGAAGGACGCTACGACTACGGCGCGATCGGCAACGTGGTGATCCTCGCCCAGCGCCTGTCAGCCGAGGCGAAGGCGGGCCAGATCCTGCTCAGCCAGCGAGTCCAGGCTGCCGTCGAGACCGATGCCGAGACCACCGCGGTCGGCGACCTCGCGCTCAAGGGCTTCACGCGTCCGGTTCCGGCGTTCGCCGCGGAATCGGTCAAGACCCCGGCGCGCTCATGACCGCGGTGATCGGCCTGATGCTCCAAGCTCGGAGCTCCGACGGAGTGTTGGCGTACGACCGCATCGATCCAGATCCCTCACCAACGATGCAATACGCCGAGGGGACCGGGCAGTTGTTCGCCTCACCGAGGTTTGTCGGGTCGCGCGGTACGTTTCCCGATGGCTCGTGCGACCGCTGAGCTCCAAATTCGTCTACGCGTGCGGGCCACACGGGATCGTGCAGCTCGTTATCGCTCCATCGGGCTAGCGCGTACTTATGCGAGCCCGGCCCGTTTCATGAGCGGTCCGAGCTGCTCGGCCGCCTTCGCGCGCACTTCGTTCGCGTCCATCTTCGTCGGCAGTCCATCGCGCACCAGAAATTCGCCATCCACGAGCACGTGGCGTACGGCGCGCGAGCCTCCGCCGAACAGAATCCGTGCGACGGGGTCGCCGCCGGGTCCGTCGAGGCGCTCGAGGTCGAGCACGACGAGGTCCGCGCGTTTTCCCTGCTCGAGCGTGCCGACCTCCGAGTCGATCTTGAGCATCTTCGCGCCCTCGCGAGTCGCGAGCCCCATCGCGTCGTAGCCGCTGAGCGTTCCCATGCCGCTCACCACGCGGGCCAGGAGCGTCGCGAGGCGGATCTCCTCGAAGCCATCGAGCCGGTTGTTGCAGGCCGCGCCGTCGGCGCCGATGCCGACGGTGATGCGCGCGCTCCGCAGCCGCGCGACCTGCGCTATGCCGGAGCCGAGCTTCAGGTTCGACGAGGGGCAGTGCGCGACGGACGTCTTCGTTGTCTTGAGGATGTCGATCTCCGAGTCGTCGAGGTGGACGCCGTGCGCGATGATCGCGCGCTCGCACGCGATGCCCGTGTCGAGCAGGTACTGCATCGGGGATCGCCCGGTCGCCAGCGTCAGGGCGTTCCGCTCGTCGACGCTCTCGTTGGAATGCGTGTGCACGAGCAGGTCGCTCAGCTTGGCGAGCTGGGTCACCGCTTCCAGGAGCTCGCGGGTGCACGACAGCGCGAAACGCGGCATGTACACGTAGCCGATGCGGCCGCTCGAAGCCTTGTGCCACCGCTTGGTGAGCGCGCCACCCGCATCCAGCGAAGCGCGCGTTGTCTCGACGAGATTGGCCGGCACGCCCTCGCCGGTGTCCATCATCGCTTGGCCGAAGCGCGCCCGGATGCCGCTGCGCACGAGCTCCTCCGCGACGATGTCGCCGAAGTGCGTCGTCCCCATGTCGAGGATCGTCGTCGTCCCCGTCGTGAGCAGATCGAGGAGGCCGAGGCGCACGCTCGCACGGACCGACGCCTCGTCGTGCGCGGCCTCGAGCGGCCACACCCGCGTGCGCAGCCATCCGAGAAGGGGCATGTCCTCAGCAAGACCGCGGAAGAGTGTCTGCACCAGATGAACGTGCGTCTGTACGAGGCCCGGCATCACGACGCACCCCGAGATGTCGACGACCTCGGCGTCGGGGGGCGGCGTGACCTGCCCGAGACCGCCGATGCGCGTTCCGCTCACCAGCAGGTCGCCGTTCATCGGCCGGGGCGAATCCCGCATTGGCAGGAGAATGCCTCCCCGAAGCACAGCGCTCACGGCTGATACGCGAGCTCGCGAAGAGCCGTCGCGAGGACGCGAGTCCCCAGCACGACGTCCTCCGCTGCGGTCGCCTCTTCGGGACAATGCGAGCGGCCCCCGATGCTCGGGACGAACAGCATCCCTGCGTTCGCGGCGACCGTCAGGACCTGCGCGTCGTGCCCGGCGCCGCTGGTCATCTCGCGCGGGTCGACGCCGGCCGCGACGGACGCTCGGCGAAGGACATCGACAACGCGCGGGGAGAGCGTCACCGGCGCCCGATCGCGCAACGTCTTGATCTCCACAGCGAGACCACGTTCGCTCGCGATCTTCTTGATGACATCCCCGATCTGGGTGATGAGCTCGCTGCGCCGTGCGGGATCGGGGTGTCGAGTGTCGACGGTGAACCGCGCGACGCCCGGAACGACGTTCACCTGCGACGGTTCGACCGCGATCGTCCCTACCGTCGCGACCGCGGGATGGCCCATCCGCACCGCGGCATCCGCGATCGCGAGCGCCATCGCCGATGCGCCGAGGAAGGCATCTCGCCGGCGATCCATGGCCATTGCCCCGGCGTGATCGGGCTGGCCCCGCACCGTGATCTCGAGGTGCGCCGTACCCGCGATCGTCGTGACCACGCCCAGTCGCGGCCCGTGGTCCTCAAGGATTGGCCCCTGCTCGATATGAAGCTCGACGAACACGTCGAGATCGCGGCGGACGGCGCTCGGGGCGGTCGCCGGATCGAGGCCGACCGCGCGCATCGCGTCGGCGAGCGTCACACCATCCGCGTCGCGCACGCGATCGGCCTCACCGGGCTCGAGCCGATCGGCGATCGCTCGCGCGCCCCAGAAGTTCGTGTCGAAGCGGCTGCCTTCCTCCTCACAGATGGCGACGCATTCGAGTATTCGCGTGGATCGGCCGAACCGCTTCCACAAGCTGCTCACCGCTTCGATTCCCGCGACCACGCCCAGCGCCCCATCGAGCGCGCCACCCCCACGGACCGTGTCGATGTGGGAACCGGTCGCGATGACGCGGCCCCCGCGCGACCCTTCGATCCGTCCCCATACGTTTCCGACCGCGTCGCGCCTGACGAGGAGAGCGGCCTCTTTCATCCACGCAGTGACGAGGTCCATCGCCGAGACCCACGACGGCGAGTACAGCGGGCGGTAGATGCCGCCAGAGGGAAGGGCGCCGCGTTGCGCGAGGTCGTCGAGCCGGCGTAGGAGTCTTGGCTCGTCGATCTCGACGAGGTCGCGCGTGGTGATCGCGCTCATCCTTCGGCCACTTCCCCTCGCGGGATGAATCGCCCGCGTGCGGGATTGGGTACGGTCTCGCGCTCGTTATAGACCGTGCGACCGCCGACGAGCGTGCGGACGACCTTTCCGCGGAACGATCGGCCGATATAGGGGTCCACCCCGCGGGTGCGCGAGGCCTCCGCGTCGAGGGTCCATTCGCGGTCCGGATCGAAGAGGACGACGTCGGCGTCAGAGCCCGGCGCGATCGCGCCCTTACGGGGCCATAGGCCGAACCGCTTCGCAGGCCTCGCAGCGAGACGCCAGACCACGAACCCCGCGACCTTGCGCACGTCGAGCGCGTCTCCCGCACGCGCGGACGCGCCGGTGAACACGGCGGGGAGGAGCGACTGGGCGCCGGCGACACCACCCCACGCCGCGAACATGTCGGCCGACGCCTTGAGATCCGGCGGGCAGGGCGAGTGATCCGACGCCACGAAGTCGATCTTTCCGTCAAGGAGCGCGCGCCACAGGCCGTCGCGGTTACGCCTGTCGCGGATCGGCGGCGCGCACTTGAGCGAGGCGCCCTGCCGCGTGAGGTCGCTCTCGTCGAAGGTCAGGTAATGGGGACAGGTCTCGACGCTGACGTCGGTGCCCATGTCGCGAGCCGCTCCGACGGCGCCGAGCGCCTCCATCGCCGAGAGATGCACGATGTGGATGCGCGCGCCTGCCTCCCGGGCCGCCGCGCACGCCCCCGCCACCGCTCGGATCTCGACGAGCGGCGGGCGCGACAGGGGCCACGCAGCCGCGTCGTGGGTTCCCTCGCCTCGGACGCGCGCCGTCGCCTCGCGCACGAGGGCGTCGTCCTCACAGTGAAGCGCCACTACGAGGCCCGCGCCCGCGGCGGCTCGGAGCGCAGGCACGAGGTCCTCCTCATGGAGCGCTGGAAACTCCGCGACCCCGCTGTCGCACAGGAACGCCTTCACGCCGACCGCGCCTCGCTCGCTCAGCTCGCGCAAGCTCGCAGGGTCCGCGTCCACCAGCCCGCCCCAGAGTCCGAAGTCGACGATGGATGCCTTCTCGGCGGCCGCCTTCTTCACATCGAATGAGGCACCGTCGAGCACTGGCGGGACGGAGTTGAGCGGCATGTCGAGCACAGTCGTGGTGCCTCCAGCAGCGGCCGCGCGGGTCCCATTGGCCCACCCCTCCCAGTCCGTTCGGCCAGGCTCGTTGAAATGAACATGCGCGTCGACCATCCCCGGCAGCGCGAGGAGGCCTCGCGCATCGATCTCCCGGTTCGCCGCCGACGCACCGGCCTCGACGAGCGCACTGATGCGCCCGTCGCGGATCAGGATGTCTCGGGCATAGGCGCCATCGGAAATGACCACTGCCCCACGTATCGCGAGATCGGCTTTGGCGCTCACTCTTCGGTGATGGTGAAGTCCTGCGCGCCTTCCCAGAGCGTGAGCCGACCGATCTCGGCCAGCTTTTCGTTCCCCTCGACGACTGTGGCGAAGTGGTTCCCGGCGAGCTGCCCCACTTTGCTCGAGAACATCGTCGAGCCGTACGGGAAGAGGATCTCCATCTCCGAGAAGCCGCCGGGGTAGACCAGCATCTGGCCGGGCGCTGGATGGCTTGTGTGATTCTCGAAGTCCACCTCGAGCCTCCGAGAGCCCATCGGGACCCACGTGGATTCGCCGCTCCACCGGCAGTGGACGAGCTTGCTGCGGAGCGGCAGGAGCTTTCGGATAGCGGCGCAGGTTTTTGGCGCGTCCCGATCCTCGAGGCGTGCCTTGAAGGTGAACGGTCCAGCCGTGATGCGGAGCGTTGTCATCGCGGGCGTACGATACCGGCCGCTCATGCCGACCCTCTCAACTCACATCCTCGATACGGCGAGCGGCCGCCCCGCGTCGGGCGTCGCGGTCTCGCTTGAGAAGGACGGCGCGGTGATCGCGCGCGGCCTGACCGACGCCGATGGGCGCGTGGCGCAGCTCGCCGGCGCGCTCGAGCCCGGGCGCTATCGGCTCGTCTTCGAGCTCGCGACCAGCGGCTTCTTCCGGCGCGTGGCGCTCGACATAGAAATCGGCTCGGACGCGAAGTACCACGTCCCGCTGCTCGTGACGCCCTTCGGGGTGACGAGCTACCGCGGGTCGTGATGACGATCCCACGCGAGGAGCTGGCCGCGATCTTCGAGCGCGCTCCCGGGCTCGCGGATCGCGTTCGAGGGAGCGACCCCGCGTCGATCGTGGCGTCGGCTCGCTCCGAGATCCTGCGGATGACCGAGGCCGAACGCATCGGCGTGCTCAACGCTCACCCGCGGATCGGAGCCGACCCGGCGTCCCTCTCGGCGCTCTCTCGCCGCGAGCAAGGACGCGACGCCGACCTCGCGATCCTCCGAGAGCTCGCCGCGATGAACGACGAGTACGAGCGCCGCTTCGGCTTCCGTTTTGTGGTGTTCGTGGCCGGCCGATCGAAAGCTGAGATCGTTCCCGCCATTCGCGAGCGCCTCCGGCATACGCGCGAGGAGGAGCTCGCGACCGGCATCGACGAGTTCCTTGCGATCACCCGGGACCGATTGGAGCGGATCGCATCGTGACGTCGACCGAGATCAGCTACGGCAAAGCCCACGTTCTTTTCTACCGGCTCGGCGGTCGCGACGTCGCCCCACTCGCCGCGTCGGTCGACATCGACGTCTTCGGAAAGCGGTTCGTCGCGGCGTACACGGAGGGCGACAACCGGGAGGTCGTCGCGACCGACACGATGAAGAACTTCGTGTACGCGATGGCTGCCGAGTACACGGGGAGCACGCTCCTCGGTCTCTGCGCCTTCCTCGGCCGCCGCTTCATCGAGACGTATCCCGTCATGGAGGCGCTCCGCGTCTCCGCGCGCGAGGTGCCGCTCGATGCCGCGGCCGGAGAACGCGGCCCGAGCGACGTTCTCTTCCGCTCGTCCCGCGCGGACCACGCGGTCGCGCAGGTGGCGGTCGACGCGGTCGGCGGAAAGGCGGAGATCACCGCCGCGCGCAGCGGGTGGGAAGGGATGAGGTTCGTGAAGACGACGGGCAGCTCATTCGCGACGTTCGCGCGCGACGATTACACGACGCTTCCCGAGCTGACCGATCGGCCTCTCACGATCCGTCTGGACGTCTATTGGCGTTACAGCGATCTGAGAGACGGAGTGGCGGAAGGTCCAGGCTTTCTCGGGCCGCGTGCAGTCCGCGACGAGATCGAGCGGATCTTCCACGAGTTCAACAGTCGCTCGATCCAGCACCTGGTCCACGAGATCGGCGCGCGCCTGTTCGCGGCGCACGCTCAACTCGGGGAGATCGAGTTCATCGCGGAGAACCACACCCCCGACCACGTGCACGACGGCGCCGGCGGCGTGAAGATCTTCGCCGAGCCAAAGGCAACCTTCGGGAAGATCGGCCTCGTTCTAAAGCGCTGAGCCGATTACGGACCTTCATCGCCTGAGTAGACTCGCGAGATAAAGAAGAATCAGCTTCTGGGCCCCGCGCGAGTGTTGGTCGTGGTCGATCAACCACTCGCGAACCTCGTGGCTTTGACGCTCAATCACGGCAAATACGTCACGCGTATCGCGGAGAACGCGAAGCAAGCGCGGACCGAGCTCGAGAGCTGGCGGCCGCATCTTCTCCTGGTGGACCTCGACGCCGACGATGCCGAGAGCCTCGCTCTCATCGGGCAGCGCGTGGAGCACCGACGGGTTCCGACCATCGTGTTCAGCGTGCGAGGAGATCTCAAGACAAAGCTCGCGGCATTCGACCGAGGTGCGGACGACATCATCGCTGTGCCGTTCGTGCCCGAAGAGCTGGTGGCTCGCACGCTTGCCCTAATGCGGCGAAGCTACGGAGACAGTGTCGCCTTCATCCCGGTGATCAACGTCGCCGGTCTGCAGGTCGACCTGCTGAATCAACAGGTGACGATCGGGAAGCTTCGCCCCGAGCTGACCGCGATTGAGCAGGCACTCCTCTACCTGCTCGCGTCCAATCCCGGCCAGACGCTCGGGCGCGAGGAGATCCTGGACGCGCTCTGGGGTGCCGACTACGTCGCTGGTAGCAATGTTGTCGATCGCCACGTGCGCAATTTACGGTTGAAG
>VBGU01000303.1 GCA_005881085.1 Chloroflexota bacterium
CATCGTGTCGCGCGTGGCGATCAGCGCCCGAGCGTCGTCATCGAAGTAGTCCAGGTATGCCCGGTACACGTCGCTGGCCTTCTGGGCCATCGGCGAATCGAGATATAGCGGCAAGTGCGGGATCGTTCCGGCGCTGAGCAGGCGATTCAGCTCGTACACGATCTCCTGTGTCCGGCCGATAGCGAACGAAGGCATCAGCAGCACCCCCTTCGCGTCACCCGTTAGCTTCACCGCTTCGCCCAGTAGGCGGATGGCCTCTTCCTGAGGCTCGTGTGTCTTGCCGCCGTACGTCGACTCGATAAGCAAGTAGTCCGCGGTCGTGAAGCCGGGACGGCCGAGGTCGCCGCTGAAGACGATCACGCGTTCCTGGTCGCCCTCCGTGACGCGAACGCGGATGATCGCCGAGCCGAGAATGTGGCCCGCGTCTAGATACGTCGCGGTGATTCCTGGCGCGACCTGAACCTCAGTCCCGTATTCGATCCCGCGGAAGAGCCCGAGCGCGGCGTTGGTGTCATCGACCGTGTAGAGCGGCGCCCGGAGTTCGGTGATCGCTGACGGCGGCGCATCCCGCGTCGCGGCCGCGGGATCTTCCTTGCTCGCGGCCGCGATCTCGGCCATGGTCTCCTCGTCCTCGACCGCGGCGCGATCCGGATTCCTCTTGGCGAAGCGCTGGTGGCTCTGGGAGAACTCCTCCTGGAGCTTTGCGGAATCGAGGAGCACGAGTCGGGTGAGGTCGACCGTCCCCTTGGTCGCGTAGATCGGCTTGCGGAACCCGGATGCAGACAAATGCGGGATGAGCCCGCAGTGATCGAGATGCGCATGCGTGAGCAGCACCGCGTCGACGTCGCCTGGCGCGTAGGCGAACGGCACGCGGTTGCGGATCACATCGTTCGGGCTGCCCTGGAACATGCCGCAGTCGATGAGCACGCGCGCCCGGTCGGTCTCGAGCAAATACTGCGAGCCTGTCACCGTCCGCGTCGCGCCGAGAAAGTGCAGGCGCATCTCGGCCATCATGGCAGCGTCATGCCGCCGCTGCCGCGACCGGAGCCCTTCGACCCATTACGGAAGGGCCTGTACACCGCCGACGAGCTCATGCAGGGCTACACGCCCGCACACCCCGATGGTGCCCTCGATCGGCGGATCGCTCGCCACTTCGTGGCCGCGGGCGGCCGCAACCCGCCGTCCGCGGCGGAAGCCATCGCCCAGCGCCTGCACGACTTCGGCATCGACCGCGCCCTGACCGCGTGGCTCAGCGGCGAGGGCGGTCCCGCGCCGAAGGTCGTGGGCGTCATGGGCAGCCATTCCACACGCCGCGATGATCCGCAGTACGCGCTCGTCGCGGAGCTCGGGTGGCAACTCGCGCGCGCCGGTTTTCTCGTGGCGACGGGAGGCGGACCGGGGCTCATGGAGGCGGCGAACCTCGGCGCGTACCTCTCGAGGCACGAAGATCGCGACGCTCTCGATCGCGCGATCGCGACGTTGAAGAAGGCACCGGCGTACGAGTCCGATCCCGCCGGATATGTCGACGCGACACGCCGCGTGCGCGCGAACGAGTTGAATGGAGCGGCGAGCCTGGGCGTGCCGACCTGGGTCTATCCGGATGAGCCGGTGAACCTATTCAGCTCGCACATCGCGAAATACTTCTCCAACAGCATGCGCGAGGAGGGCCTGATCGCGATCGGTAGTCATGGCGTGGTCATCGCGAGCGACACGCCGGGCACCGTGCGAGAGGTCTTCCAGGCCGCGGAGCAGGACAGCTATTGGGTGGGCGACCGGCGCAGCCCCATGGTCCTGCTCGAGGCGCAAGCCGCGTCGGCCTTCGAGCTCTTGGTCCGGTATGCGCGGCGCGACGGCTACGCCGATCTCGTCAGATCGTTCGGGGATCCGCGGGAGGCAGTCGATTTCATCGTGCGTACGCCACCTGTCACTCGGCCTGCGCCCGCCCCGACCACGTTCGGCGCTGGAGTGCGGCGTATGCGGTATCGGCATCCCGGCTGATCGCGACGGCGCTGTTGTAATAGTCACGTCGATTCGATGAGAGGGACAGAGATGACCGTCGCATCCGTGTCCAAGCTAAGGGCGTCGCTCAGCGAGTTCCTTCGGCGCGTCAAAGCTGGTGAGGAAATCCTGGTGACCGAGCGTGGACGCGTCATCGCTCGGCTCAGCCCGCCGGCGTCCTTTGTTTCGCTCACTGAGTCGCTCCGCGAGATGGAAGGCCAGGGCCTTGTGAAGGTCGGGACCGGAAAGCTGCCGAAGAACTTCTGGCGCATGCGCAGACCGAAAGACCCGAAGGGCCTTGTGATGAAGGGAATGCTCGAGGAGCGTGGTGGTCAGCGACTCGGTCGAGGCAAGCCGCGAACCGGATCGAGCAGCGGCAATCGCGCGAAATAGGCTCGATAGAAGCCGCGATCGCGGGTAAGGAGACGCTCTGCCTGCGCTGAGGCGTGAGCCCCGATCAGAAAGTCCGCGATGACGCGATCGCGCGTTCCACCACGTTCCCGGTATCTCTTCCAGGTGGCGCCGGCCTGCAGCGCGGCATCGATTGTGAGCGCGTCGAACTCAATTCCTAGGCGTCGCATCGCGTCGCCGATCGCCTCGCTGGACGAAAAGAACGCGCCCAGCTCTGCCCAGACGACGTCGCACGCGGTGACGCGCCCCTCCTGAAGACACCGGCGAAGGGCCTCGGAAGATCCCGGGGCCGAATGATGGGTCGGCGTTGAATACGTCGAGAAGGACGCTCATGTCGACCGACGTGATCACACCGCGTCAGGTTTGCCACGGAGCGAGTCCATCAGCCGATCTGTTCGCCGACGCACTTTCAGAATTCCGTACACGCGGCCGACGCCGTCCTCGGCCGATTCTTTGGTAGCAACGAGGCGGCCGCCTTCTTCGCGCACCTCAAGGACCTGGCCCGGTCGGATGCCGAGGCGGTCGCGAAGAGGCTTCGGGATGGTGACTTGGCCCTTCCTGGAAACAATCACTTTCATACTCCGGTATGACCTTTCCCTACTGCCTCGCCTGCCAGCGGTCGAGCGGCGTCAGCTGGGTCTGCTTCGCCAGGTCGTAGGCGGTGCCGAGGTCGCTGTTGCTCTTAACGAGCACGCGGCCGATAACGAACACCGAGTTGTTCGGCGACGACAGCTGCGTCGCGCCGCTCGGCACCGTGCCGTTCCAGCCCGGCCCGCTGATCAGGAAGTTGCCTGCGTTGGTTCCGGTGACGCGGCGACCAACGTAGGCGAAGACCGTGCCATCCTGCGGATCCACGAACTCGACGCTGTAGTAGCGCCCGGCCATGTCG
>VBGU01000304.1:0-1468 GCA_005881085.1 Chloroflexota bacterium
CTGGCATCGAACGTCGTTACCCCTTCGCTCATCGCGGCTACGACATTCGCCAGAGCTTGTCCGTAGGTGTCGTGGAAGTGGAAGGCGACCTTCTCGATGGGGATCGCGCCGCGGATCGCGCCAACCAATCGCGTCACGTCGCCGGGCGTCCCGACTCCAAGGGTGTCGCCGAGGGAGAGCTCGTCGCAGCCAAAGTCGAGCAGCCGCTTTGATGCGACACTGACGACGGCTGGATCGGTCGGCCCGTCCCATGGGTCCGCGATGACCATCGAGAGATACCCGCGCACGCGCAGACGCGCGTCCTTGGCCTTCCTGATCACTGGTCCGTACCCCGCGAGCGCGTCGTCGCGCGACCGATTCAGATTCTTGCGCGAGTAGCTCTCGCTTGCTGAAGCGAAGACCGCGATCTGATGCACTCCGCTTGAGATCGCACGCTCGAGCCCGGTCTCGTTCGGGACAAGCGCGGAATAGCGAACGCCGGCGCGTCGTTTGAGTCGCCTCATCAGCTCTTCGGCGTCGGCGAGCTGCGGCACGGCCTTCGGGCTCACGAAGCTGGTCGCCTCGATCGCGATGTGGCCGGCGTCGGCGAGGCGCTCGAGCAGCTCGAGCTTCAGGTCGGTCGAGAGAACGCGGTCCTCTGCCTGAAGACCGTCGCGCGGCGCGACCTCGACGATCGTGATTCGCGTCGGCGTTCCAAGCGGCACGGAGCAGTATCGTCGCACGGATGCAGCGACCGAAAGGCAATGACGTGCGCCGGGCCGCGTTCGACGGACCGCCCGAGCTCGCGGCGTTCTTCCGGAAGGGACGCCTCGAGACGATCCCCGCCGGGCGCGATCGCCGGCACGCGCTCCTCGTGCACGTCGCGAGCAGGTTCGAGCCTGGTCGCGAGTACGGGGAGGACGAGGTCAATCGCATCCTGCAGCCGGTCCATTCCGACCACGCGACGCTCCGCCGATATCTCGTCGATGCGGGGCTACTCCGACGCGAGCACGGCATCTACCGGCGGGGCTGATGGAGTTCCAGGACGTCGTCCGCAAGCGAAAGATGGTGCGCAGCTTCGAGGACCGTCCCATCCCGGACGAGATCGTCGAGCGGATCGTCGCGAACATTCAGAGGGCGCCGTCCGCGGGGTTCAGCCAGGGGTGGGGATTTCTGGTGCTCGAGGGTAAGGACGCCGCGCTCTACTGGAACGAGCTCTGGCCGGAAGAGCGGCGGACAGACTGGGGCTGGCCCGACATCTTCAACGCGCCGCTTCTGATCGTGTGCCTCAGCAACAAGATGGCGTATTTACGACGTTATGCCGAAGCGGACAAGGGCTGGACCGACATGGACGAAAAGCGGTGGCCAGTGCCGTACTGGGACGTGGACGCCGGGATGGCCGCGCTCCTGGCGCTTCTCACCGCGGTCGACGCGGGGCTCGGCGCGGTCTTCTTCGGCGTGTTTGATCAGGCGAAGCTGCGCCAGACGT
>VBGU01000304.1:1474-5034 GCA_005881085.1 Chloroflexota bacterium
ACACCGCGGTCGGCGTCGTCGCGGTGGGCTACGCGAAAGCGAAGGATCGCCCCTCCCCTTCGCTCAAACGCGGCCACCGAGCGGCCGCGGACGTCGTGCGCCGCGGCCGCTGGGCCTAGATGATCAGCGCGTCTCGGCGCGCGACCTCGTCTTCGCGAAGAGCGTCCGCATCTCGCGGTTGAACGCCGGGATGTCATCGGGCTTGCGGCTCGTCACCCAGTTCCGGTCGACGATCACCTCAGTGTCCTCCCACTGGCCGCCGGCGCAGCGAATGTCGTCCTGCAGGGTGTAGTAGCTCGTCAGACGACGTCCCTCCACCAGCTTCGCCGACACGAGCAGCCACGGCGCGTGGCAGATCGCCGCGATCGGCTTGCCGGCCGAGTCGATCTGCTGCACGAATTCGCGCGCCTGCATCTCCATGCGCAGCTTGTCGGCGTTCAGAGCGCCTCCGGGGAGAAGCACCGCATCGAATTCCTCGGGGTTCGCATCTTTGAGGGCCATATCGACCGCGAAGCGCTCGTCCTTCTCGTCGTGTTTCATGCTCTGGATCTGGGGCTTCGGCGCGATGAGCACCGTATCAGCGCCAGCCTCCTCGAGCGCCAGACGAGGAAGCGTGAGTTCCACCCTCTCGACGCCGTCCATCGCGAGGATCGCCACACGCACGCCCTTGAGGACTAAGTCATTCATCGCCGCACCTCCCCGTGCGTGTTCTGGGTGCCGCAAGGAAGGTGCCCGGATCAAAAGAGCCGGAAAAGCGCGACGGCGAGAACGCCGACGATCACGCCTGGGAGCAGGCTTCGCCGCCAAGCAACCGTCGCGATCACGAGGACTGTGGCGAGTGGCTCTGCGCCGTGCGTGAGGGCGCCCGCCGGAGCGACGACCGCCGGCCCGACGAGCGCGGCGATGATCGCGACCGGAAGCGCGTCCAGATATCGCGACGCTGCCTCCGGCAGGCGCCCCCGGATCGTCACGGCGAACGGGATCGAGCGGATCAGGTAGGTCGCGAGAGCGGAACCGACGATCGCGATCCAGATCATCGTCGGGTGAACACCGCGATCGACGGGGCGAGCGCGCCCGCGGTGATCACCGCGATGGTCGACGCCCCGGCCAGAGCGAGACCGCCCGCGACCAGAGCGGCGACCACCGCGATGACGGCGTCGGACCGATGACGGATCGCGAGCACGACGATGCCGATGAACGTGGCGGTGATCGCGAAGTCGATGCCGTAGCGGCGCGGGTCGCCGATCGCATCGCCGAGCACGATGCCGCCCAGCGTCGCGACGTTCCAGAGGACGTACAGGGAGATCGCGAACACGACGTAGTACGCGAGGCTGCGACCGCCGCGACGGAAGTGCCCGGTCGCCATGGCGAAGGCCTCGTCGGTGAGGACGAACGCGGCGAAGAGGCGTCCGAGAACCGGCAGCCCTTGGAACTGTGATCGCAATGACGCGGCCATCAACGCGTGCCGCAGATTGATGAAGAGGACGCTCGCGATCACGATCGCGGTCGGGGCCGACTCGGAGAAAAGTCTGACCATTGCGAACTGCGAAGCGCCGGCGAATACCAGGAGGCTCATGGCTGCGATCTGAATTGGCTCGAGTCCCGATTGCCGGGCGACGACGCCGAAGGTCGTTCCGACGACGAGGGTCGTCCCGAGGACCGGCCAACCCTCGGCCAGCGAACGGCGCGCCGCCTCGCGATCCTCACGCGTGAGACGGATCAGACCGCGTCCGCCTCGAACTCAGCGAGTCGTTGCCCCCGCTCGACCTGCTGCCCGACGCCGGCGAGGACCCGCGTGATCTTCCCGTCAGTCGGCGCCTCGACGCGCAGCTCCATCTTCATCGCCTCGACCACGAACAGCAGGTCGCCGCGACGCACGTGCCGATCCGTCAACGCCTGCACGGCGATCACCAGACCGGGCATCGGTGCGGCGACCTCGTCGCCGGCGGTCTGCTGGACCTCGCGCGCGCGCGGTGTCGTCTCGAGCGCCCAAACGTCCCCGTGGAGGCTCGTCCAGACCACCCCATTGCTAGCCGCGGCGGCCGCCTGAGCGCCATCGATCATCCATCGGTGTGCCTCGTCGACGAGCGCGATGCGGTGGCCAGCGAACGTGTACGGGCCATTTCCGGCGAGACGCACGGCGCGCTCGTGCGCTCCTTCCCGAAGGGTAATTGTCGTCGCGCTTCCTTCACCGATGCGCCATGCGCCGGAGCCCGTCCACGGGTCGCCCGTCGCACGCGCCCCGTTGGCGACCGCGGCAGCGGCGACGGCGTACGCCTCATCGGGCGCCGGTCTGGACTCGGGAACGAGGCGCGCGAGCTCGCGCTCGACGAGCTCGGTGTCGACGCGAAAGTCCTTCTCAGAGAGGCGCGCGATCAACGCGCGGAGGAAGCGGATGTTCGTGCGGATGCCGAGGACCTCGGTCTCCTCGAGGGCCTTCGCGAGCAGGCCGAGGGCGGTGCGGCGGTCCTCGCCGCGTGCGATGACCTTCGCGAGCAGAGGGTCGTAGTGCCGCGTGACCGTGTCGCCTTCTTCGTAGCCCGCGTCGACGCGCACGCCTTCGCGTTCCGGCCAGCGCACGTGCACGAGCCGGCCGGTCGACGGCAGAAACCCGGCGGCCGGATCCTCGGCGTAGACGCGCGCTTCGACGGCGTGCTGACGTTCCTGTCGCGCGGGCCGGACGTCGATCTGTTCGCCCCGGGCGATGCGGAGCTGTTGCTCGACGAGGTCCACGCCGAAGACCATCTCGGTCACCGGGTGCTCGACCTGAAGGCGGGCGTTTACCTCGAGGAAATAGAAGCTGCCTCTCGCGTCGACGACGAACTCGACGGTGCCGGCGTTCCGATAGCCCGCTTCCCGCGCGATCGCGATCGCCGCGGCGGCCATCCCTTCGCGTCGCTTCTCGTCGGCCATCGGCGCGGGCGCCTCCTCCACGATCTTCTGGTGACGCCGCTGCGCCGAGCAGTCGCGGTCGCCGACGGCAACGACGGTGCCGTGGTCGTCGGCAAGCACCTGCACTTCGACGTGACGTGGCCGCTCCACGAGGCGCTCGAGGAGCAGGCGCTCGTCGCCAAAGGCAGCCGTCGCGATGCGGCGTGCCCGCGCGAGCGCGTCCCGCAGCTGCGACTCTTCCTTGACGGTTTGCATCCCGATCCCGCCGCCACCCGCGATCGGCTTGATCATCACTGGGTACTCCACGGAGCGCGCCGCGGAGATGAACGCCTCGTCGGTCTGATCGTCGCCGCGATACCCGGGCAGCACCGGGACCTTCGCGCGCTCCGCGATCGCCTTGGCCTGGGCCTTGTTGCCGAGGCTCTGGAGCACGCTCGAGGGCGGACCCGCAAAACGCATCCCCGCCGCATCGACGGCGCTCGCGAATTCGGGACGCTCGGCGAGAAATCCGTACCCGGGATGGATGAGCTCCGCCTTCGCCTCGCGTGCGGCCGCGATCACTCGATCGATCGCGAGATAGGACTCAGTGGCGGGCGCCGGCCCGATGCGGATGGCGGCGTCCGCTTCGCGAACGAAAGGGAGGCCCGCGTCGGCATCCGAGTACACAG
>VBGU01000024.1 GCA_005881085.1 Chloroflexota bacterium
AACGTCTCATGGAGTACGACTGGCCCGGCAATGTGCGCGAGCTTGAGAACGTCGTCGAGCGGGCGGTAGTGCTTTCTCGGGGTCAGATCATCACGAGCAGGGAGCTGCCATTCGGCGACCACGAGGCCGACGGACACGAGGAAGAGGGCGGCGACGAGGTCTCCGTCGAGAAGTCCTTTTTCAAGAAATCGGTCGCCCAGTTCGAGAAGGACCTCATCATGAAAGCCCTCCGCGACGCGACCGGCAACCGCTCAAAAGCCGCGGAAATGCTGGGTATTTACCGCCGACTGCTCTACGCGAAAATCAAGGAATACGGCCTCGAGGGGTACCCCCCGAAGGGCCGGCCGGCCTGATGTTCGCGCTGCTTCGCGCCTCACTGCGGTTCTTCGTGATCGGCTTCGTTGCGGGAACGCTCTTCGCGCCGCGCTCCGGTGCGGAGACGCGCCAGATGCTCGGCGAGAAGCTCACGGTCATCGTCAATCAGATCCTCGAGCTCGCGGCGCTTCCGCCGATCGAGCCGCAGACCGCAGTGAAAGATGGCGGCGAAGCTCGCGCGCGACGGACCGCTCCTCGCAGTACGAATGCCCGCACGTCGTCCTAAGAAGAGCGTCGCCGGACTCATCGTCGTGCGACTCGTCGAAGCGACGGGTAATTCGACGAAGAGCTGGGACGCCGCGGTTCTCGCGGCGGTGAAGGCGGCGAGGGTGAAGACTCCGGTGGGAGTCGAGGTCGGCCGGCTCTGGGCGGAACTCGATGGCCCGAAGCTCTCGAGGTATCACGCCTCGGTCAAGGTGGCGTACCGGGAGGTCCAGCGCGCGCCTATACGACCCTCCCGCTAGCAGCCAAGTCTCGATATCTGTGCATCTCATTGACACATGATTTGTGCGCCAACAACACTCGCTATCGGAATTCGACGTCAGGGGAGCAACAGCCCGGTGGCGGAGGCTCAAACGCACGACGCGCTTACGCAGGTCTTGATCGCCAACGACGGCGAGGTGCTCGCACGTCTGCGTCTTTCGGCGGCCGAGGCCGCGCGCGTCTGCAATGTCACACCGCGTCAACTCATCTATTGGACGAAGAAGGGTCTCGTGAAGCCGTCCACGGATGGCGATCACGACTACGACGTCTTCGCGATGGAGAAGGTCATCCGGATCCGGCAAGCGCTCGAGAAGGGGCACTCCCTCGAGAAGGCCGCGCAGCTCGTACAGCGCGAGATCGGCACACTCCAGGCGGAGGCCAAGCGGCTCGAAGAGATGGCCCCGGACGCCCTTGAAGACGAGCTCCGCGCCCGCCTGGAGCGGCTCGAGACGCGGATTAACGAGCTCAGGCGTGCGCTTCCGGCCTCTCTCACGATCGCGCGCCTGCGCAAGGCTGTGGCCGTGCTTGCCCGGCTCGACGCGCAGGGCGCCCTCGAGAACTCACAGGCGAACGGGGACTCCGCAAAGGCCGTCGCGCTGCGGCTTGGCCGGGCGATCGACGAGCTCGAGCTGTTGTTGCGCGAGGTACAGCCCGTCGGGGCATAACGCGCCGGTACGCTTCGTCCGTGCCTGACGCGCTCGCGCTCATCGCCAACGCCGCGGGCAAGCTCACTCGAGAAGGCCTCCGCGCGACCGGCCGCGGCGCGACGGCGCTCCCGGGGCTGGTTGCGCTCACGCTGGATCCCAATTTCATCGGCGCTCTCTCAGCCGAGCTCGAGTACGGCGTCGCATGCGTCTCCGGTACGAACGGAAAGACCACGACCGCGCGGATGCTTGCGGACATCTCGCGCACAGCCGGGTGGAATCCGATTCACAACCGGTCCGGTTCAAACCTCGATCGCGGCGTCGCCGCCGCGCTTCTCGCGCACACCTCGTGGTCGGGGGAGCCCGGCGGGAACTTCGGTCTTTTTGAGATCGATGAGGCATCGCTTCCAAGCGCGGTCGGGAAACTGGAGCCGCGCGTCGTCGTGGTCACGAATCTCTTCCGCGACCAGATGGACCGCTACTTCGAGCTCGACACTCTCGCGAAGAAGATCGGGGACGCGCTCGCCGCGCTTCCAGCGACCACGACTCTCGTGCTGAACGCCGACGATCCGCTCGTTGCGAATCTCGCCGTGCGTCGCGACGCCAAGACGATCTTCTTCGGCGTCGACGATCCGGACGTCGGAGGTGTGGTCCCTCAGGCGATCAGCGACGCGACCCGGTGCCCGCGCTGCAAGTCGCCGCTCAAGTACGCGCGCGTCGTCCTCGCGCACGTCGGCGATTGGTCCTGCCCGTCATGCGGTCTCACTCGTCCGCCACGCGATGTGTCGGCGACGAAGATCCTGCTCGGTCCGGACGGGAGCGAGATCGCGCTCGCCGGGACGGTCGGAAGCATCTTCGAGTCCGTCCGTGTCCCGATCCCGGGTCTGTACAACGCGTACAACGCGCTCGCGGCGCTCGCTGCTGCGCGAGCGCTCGACCTCGGGCTCGCCGAGGCGATCCGCGCGCTCGCCAATTTCCGTCCCGCGTTCGGGCGTCTCGAGAAGATCGAGCACAAGGGGCGGACCCTCAGGCTCGTCCTGGTGAAGAACCCCGCGGGCTTCAACGCGGCGATCGGGGCGTTGCTCGAGACTGGGCGCACCCCACGTCTCCTCGCCGCGCTGAGCGATCGCGACGCGGACGGTCGTGACGTCTCGTGGATCTGGGATGCCGACTTCGAGGCCCTCGCGCCGTCGGTGGAGCACGCGGTCATCACCGGCCTGCGCGGGCGTGATCTGGCCCTGCGCTTCAAATACGCCGGGCTCGCGAAGGAGCGGATGGAAGTGGTGGACGAGTGGAGCGCGGCGATCGACCGCGCCACGATGCTCGCGCCCGAAGGCGGCGAGGTGGTCGTGCTCGCTACCTACACGGCGATGCAGGCGCTGCGAGCGGTGCTCGCGCATGCCGGAGCCGCCGTGCCGTTCTGGGAAGATTGAGTTGATGGACCTGCGCATCGCCCACCTCTACCCCGACCTCATGAACATCTACGGCGACCGCGGGAACGTCATCGCGCTCGCGCAGCGCGCGAAGTGGCGCGGCATCGAAGTCGAGGTGCGGCCCTATTCGGTCGGCGAGTGGGCCGACCCCGAGTGGCCTGATGTGTGGTTCTTCGGGGGCGGCCAAGACCAGGGGCAGGACATCGTCGGTGCGGATCTAGCGGGAAAGAACGGCGCGGCTCTCCGGAAGTCGGTCGAGGGCGGCGGCGCGATCTTCTCGGTCTGCGGTGGCTACCAGCTTCTCGGGCACGAATACGTCCCGGAGGTAGACCCGTCGATCCCAGGCGTCGGAATCCTTGACGTCACCACGCGCGCCGGCAAACGGCGATTCGTCGGCAATCTGTTGGTGGACTCACCGGATGGTCAGCTCGTCGGCTTTGAGAACCATTCCGGTCGAACATACCTCGGACCTGGGGCGAAGGCGCTCGGGACCGTGATCGCCGGGAATGGCAATAACGGCGAGGACAAGACCGAAGGCGCCGTGCAGGGAAAAGTGATCGGCTGCTATCTGCACGGATCGTGTCTCCCGAAGAATCCGTGGCTTGCGGATCGGCTGCTCGCGTGGGCTCTCGATCGGCGACACAAGGACACCAAGCTCGATCCGCTCGACGATGCCGACGAGGCCGCGGCGCGAGTTCAGGCCAGCGAGGTGGCTCGGACGAGGACATAGGTCGGTACTCCGGTACCGACCCCTAGTCCTCTGCGACCTGAGCGCGATCGACTGTTGACTGCGCCGCGTGTTCCGGTGTGCGGTGGTTCGCGGCTCTCTCATCGCGCTGGCCCTCCTGTCGGCTGGAGGATTCGCGGCGAGCGCGGACGATGGCCGGCCGCCGGCGCCGAGCGGCGCCGGCCATCCTCCGAAAGCAAGCCCGATCCCGCTCACCGAGCTCCGGCCGAGCGAGATCCAGACGGCGCCCGCGCCGACGATCGCGCCCGAATCCGACTTGCTCGGCGAGCCCCTGCGCGCGCCGGCACCCAAGAAGGAGCTCGTCCTCTTTGTCGGCGGCTACGGCTCGCGAGCCAACGACGGCGCTTTCGACGACCTCGCGGCACGTTTTCCGGCGGACCGCTATGTGGTGCGAAGGCTCGGCGACGATCCGCGCTTTCCCTACGACACATACGGCGGCGTCGATGAGAATGCCCAGGTCCTGACGGACGAGATACGCAGCATCGGTGGCGACTACTCCGCCGTGAACATCGTGTCTCACTCCATGGGCGGGGTCGTCACCGATCGAGCGTTCGCCAACGGCCTATCCGCCGGTGACGGCGTACGGACCTTTGTCGCAATCGCCGGACCACACAGCGGTGCCGACTACGCGCGCGCTCCCGCGTTTCTTCTTCCGATCATCGGTCCCGTCGAGGACATCGTGCGGGCGGTCGGGGTAGCTGCCGCGCGGGATCCGTCGAGTGACGCGATTCGGGATCTCGCGGTGGCGCGGCCCATCCGCGCCCCGGCCGGCGTAGCCCGGGTAGACGTGAGCCTCGCAACGGATGGACTGGTCAACGAGTTCGATGCTCGCGATCCGGGCGTTCCGCAGCGCGTGTTCCTTCCCGCGACGCTGCGCGAGCTCATCGACGGACACGGCGGCAGCCTGGTCAACCGTCAGATCGCCGATCTCGTCGTCGAGACGGTCCGCACGCACGAAGTCCCGCCCGACCGCCGCGACCCGCTCACGCGGCTCGTCGCGCCGATCCTCTGGGACCAGGAGACGCGGTTGTGGCGGCGGTTCCTGCTGGTAGTGGCACTCGCCGCGGTCTGCATTTATCTCGCGCGCTGGGTCCCGTTCTGCCGCCGCGCGATCGACGGCTTCAACGCCTGGTGCGGCCAGTTCGTGCGCTCGCTCGGTCGATGAAGGGCGAGCGAGGGCAGGCCATCGTCGAGTTCGCTCTCGTCGTACCACTCGTGCTCGTCGTGATCCTCGGAGTCGTTCTGGTTGCTGAGATCGGTGTGGCGCGGCTCGCGCTCGAGCACGCTGCTGCAGAAGCGGCCCGTACCGGATCGCTTACTAACTCTGACGATCTCGTCCGCGGTACCGTCGCCGCCGCGGTCGCACCGCTCGATGCCTCGTTGGTGAAAGTGATCATTGAACCGACGGAGAACGAAAGCCCTCGGTCATCGGCGCCTCGCGGATCGCTTCTTCGCGTCCGCTTGCGCTACGCGATGCCGGTGCCGCTTGGATTCGTCGGCCTCCCTCGTTTGATCGTCGAGGGAGCGGCCGCCCGCCGGGTCGAGTGGACTCCGTGAGCGACGAACGCGGCCAGGCCATTTTGATCCTCGTGCTTGCGCTCGGAATCGCGGCCACCGCGATCGTCGGCCTTCGCGCCGCTCAGGACGGCATCGTCGCTGGCGCCCGCGCCCAGCGTGCGGGCGAGGCCGCCGTCGAAGCGGCCGCGCAGTCGGTGGCGGATATCTACGCGGCGCGCCCCGCCGCGGCAAAGGAGCTCGTGCGGGATCCGCGCGTCCTCGAAACAGCTCGAGTCGCGGCCGAAGAGCTCGCACACGAGAACGGTGGCCGCGGCGTCGAGCAGGTCCGGCTCTCGTGCATCGGCGATCGGATCGAAGCGCGGCTCGTGTTGAGCGGCTACTCGCACCACGCCGGATTCAGAGCACCCGAATGCTCCCCGCCCTGACCTTCACGCCCAGGCGGTTCGCGATTCCTCGGCGCCGGCTTCTTCTCGCCGCCGGCGGATCCACGTTGCTGGTCGCCTCGATCCTCTCGACGTTTGTCGTCCCGCCGCCTTCGGCGGAGGACACAGCCGCGAGAACCTCGTTGGCCCAGCGTCTTTCCGCGTCGACCTGGGCGTTCGCGGTTCCAACGGCGTGGCTCGCGGCGCCGCTGGCCGAGGCCCGGAGCGGCGACAGCGTCGATCTGCTCGCCGTCCGCAGCGGCGATCGTCCGCTGGCGGTAGCGATCGCCGCCGATCTCCGCATCATGAGCGCCGACGAGCGCTCGATCGTCTTCGAGGTCGACGAGGAGAGCGCGTCGGCGATCGCGTCGGCGCGTGCGTCGGGACTGCTCATCGTCCCGCTCCTTCGTTCCACGCATTGACGGTCCGCGTCGCGCTCTACGGAGGAGCGGAGCTCGCGACCGCGGCCGAGGTACTCGGTTTGATCACGGTCGAGACGGCGCGAGCCGACCTTGCGCTCGTCGATCTCCGCGATGCCGAGGCGCTATCGCAAGCGGCGACTCTGGCGCCGGAGCTTCCGCGTGTCGTTGTCCTTGCCGACGAACAGGTAGCGCTCGCCGGCGCACTCGGAGTTCCGAGCCGCTCCGTCGCGAGGTCGTGCGAGCCGGCGGTTTTGGGACCGCTGATCGCGGCGACTCTCCCCCCGGCCAGGCGGCGCTCGACACGATCGGTCATGGTCACGTCGGCTCGCGGGGGAGCGGGCAGGTCCCTCCTCGTCGCCAACCTCGCGCGTCGTCTCGCGCCGCTTCGCGCCACCCTCTGTCTGGACCTCAGCGGGGACGGAACGCTGAGCTGGTGGCTTGGCGCGACGAGCGGACGCTGGTCCGATCTCGAGGATCTGACCGACGAGCTGACCGCTGAGCACCTCGGCGTGGTCGCCACCGAGGCCGCGCCTGGCCTGCGTCTCGTCGGCGGCCCCCCGTTCGCCCCGAGCGTCCAACTCGCGCAGTCCGCGTTCCGGGCCGCGCTCGAGCTCTCGGAGATCGTTCTGGTCGATGCGCCGACTCTCGCCGACGAGCGGACTCGACGCCTCGCCAGTTCTGTCGACCGCGTGATCGTGATGAGCTACGACGATCCGATATCCGTCGCGGCGCTCGCGTCCGCGGATGTCCCCGAACGGGCATGGCTCATCGCGTCGCAGTCGATCGCCACGTCGCTCGGCGGGCGCGACGTGTTTCGCGCGTTACCCCGCGCTGAGGGCGCGATCGCCGCGGCCACGTCTCGGCCGAACGCGCTCGGTGGAGCGCTGGGCAAGGCCTACGACGGGCTTGCCGAGATCATCGCCATCGACGCGACGTGACGGTCGCGGCGCGCGCCCGCATCGAGCGTGGAGTCGTCGCGCGTCTTCGTGAAGCGCCGGACGGCCGGCCTCGTCGCGAGCAGCTTCCGGCCGCGCTGCGCGAGACGCTCGTGGACCAACGGCTCGTCATCCCGGCGGGCGAGTTGCGCCTGCTCGAGCGCTGGCTTGAAGACCGCCTGTTCGGTCTCGGCGAGCTCGCGCCGCTGTTGCGCGACGATCGCGTGACCGAGGTCATGGTCAATGGCACCCGGGGTGTCTGGGTCGAGCGCGACGGGCGGCTCGAGGAGACCGCGATCCATTTCTCCGATCCCGAGGAAATCCTCGTGCTGATCGAGCGCCTCGTCGCGCCCCTCGGCCGGCGGATCGATCTCGCAAGTCCTCTTGTGGACGGTCGCCTTCCCGATGGCTCGCGCGTACACGCGGTGATCCCACCGATATCGCTCGTCGGGCCCGTCCTCACGATCCGTCGCTTCGGGCAACGTGCGCTCAGCCCGGATGACCTCGTGCGCAACGGGACCTTGTCGCCGAATGCGATGGCGTATCTGGTCCGCGCAGTGCGCGAGCGGCGAAGCGTGCTCGTTTCGGGTGGCACGTCGAGTGGCAAGACCACGACGCTCAACGCGCTCGCATTCGCGGTGGGCGATCGCGAGCGCATCGTGACCATCGAGGACGCCGCCGAGCTCCGCCTTCCGCAGCCCAACGTGGTCGCTCTGGAAACGCGCGCGCCCAGCGTCGAAGGGTCCGGCGCGGTCGACGTCCGGGCGCTTCTCCGCGCGGCGCTTCGGATGCGCCCAGACCGGATTGTCGTCGGCGAGGTGCGCGGGGGTGAAGCCCTCGACATGTTGCAGGCGATGAACACCGGGCACCGCGGCTCCTTGACCACCGCGCACGCGAACGGCGCTCCGCACGCGCTCATGCGGATCGAGACCATGGCTCTTATGGGTGGCATCGATCTGCCGCTCGAGGCCATCCGCGAGCAGATACGGCGCGGCATCGATGTCGTCGTGCATCAGGAGCGTGACCCCGCCGGGGCCCGGAGGATCGTTGAGATCGCTGAGCTCTCGCCTGAGCGCGGCGATCCCTACACGCTCACTCGGGTTTACCCGTGATCGCGATGCTCCTCGCGGCCGCGGGCGTAACCCTCATGGTCCTTCTCGATGAGCGACGCGGCGCGGCGGTCCTCGCGGCGGCGGTGCGGCTCGATCCTCGCGCGCGTTCGGGCATGCGGGAGTGCCGCCTCGCGCTCCCTGGGCTTGTCGACGCGGTCGCCGCGGCGCTCTCGAGCGGCCTTTCGGTGCAGCTCGCGCTCAGCGAGGTGGCGCCGACTCTGCCACGTGCCCTCGCAGCGCCGACCGAGCGCGCCGCGGCGTCGATGATGCTCGGCGCGTCCGTCGACGAGGCCGTCGGTGCGTACGCCGGCGTCGTCGCCGGCGAGGACCTCGCGCCCTTCGCGATCGTTCTCGGTGCGTTCGCGCGGAGCGGCGGCAAGATAGGGAGGAGCCTCGCGCGCGTCGCGACACTGCTGCGTGGACGCATCGCGCTCGAGGACGAGCGCAACGCGCTCACGGCGCAGGGGCGGGTATCGGCGATCGTGCTCGTTGCGCTTGCGCCCCTTGGTGGAATGTTCTTCGCGGTCATGACGCCCGAATACCTCGCGGTGATGTTCGATCGTGGTCGTTTCCTTCTCGTCGTCGCCGTCACGCTCGAGATCGTCGGCGGACTCTGGCTCTGGCGGATCCTCCGGCTTTCGTCACCGAGCGCCGATCTGGCGACGCTTCTCGACGCGGTGATCGTGGGCCTCGAGGCCGGTCTCACGTTCGAGCTCGCTCTCGCGGCTCTCGTGACCCGTGCTCCGATGGTGGCGCGGCTTCCGGAGGCGCGGCGCCTTCTCGCGGACCTCGCTTTGGGGCGCGGTGCCAGCGAAGCGTTCGCCGCCTTCGGCAGCGCCGGGCCGACCGAGGCTCGCGTAGCCGCGCTGGTGCGCGCCGCGACGCGATTCGGCTCGCCTCTCGCGAGCCTTCTCGTCACGCAGGCCGATGCGCTGCGTACGAGCGACCGTCGACGTGCCGAAGCGCAGGCGCGCCGGCTCCCAGTACTAATGCTTTTCCCGCTGGCCGTATGCATCCTCCCCGCGCTGCTTTGTGTTTTTCTGGGACCTCCCCTCCTGTCGCTATTGGCCTAGTTCGTCTGGCGCGGTGTCAAAACGGGAGACAACTGACCAAATTGCGGGCGGACGCTTGTTTCGGAAGGCAGAATTAGGCCTAGCCCAAACGGCGGAGGTACGACCTTCCTAGTTGTCGGAGGTCCGCCAGACGGGCAGGCTTGCACACAGATCGACAGGAAAGGGGGACCGAATAATGCTCGCATTCCTGCGCGACGACGAAGGCCAGGGTCTGGTCGAATACGCACTTATCATCGCCGTCATCGCCATCGCCGTTATCGTCGCGATGATCTTCCTTCGCGGCCAGATTACGAACATCTTCAGCAACATCGGCAACAACCTCACCTAAGCATCGCGAATTTGCTGAATACGACGACCGGGCGGCGCCTCAAAAACGCCGCCCGGTCCGTCTTCTAAGGGGAAATCGAAATAGACGCGGTACGAGCGGTCGAGGACGTCATCCTGGTCGCCTTCGTTGTCGCCGTTGTCTACACGGACTGGCGCTACCGGCGGATCCCAAACGCCTTCACCTATCCGGTCATGGCCGCGGGCCTTGTGCTGGGAGCGCTCGAAGGAGTCCCCGGCGAGGTGTTCGCGAACGGTCTCTTGGATCACATCGCCGGACTCGTCGTCGGCTTCCTCGTCGCGTACCCGTTCTATGCGATGGGCGGCCTGAAGGCGGGTGACGGTAAGTACCTTATGGCGGTCGGTGCGTTGCGCGGGCTCGGGCTCCTCCTCGGCGGCGCGGTGTACGGCGCGCTTCTCGGGGGCGTCATCGCGCTCGGCTTCATCGCGGTCCGTCGGCTCCGGCCAGCGAACGGAGCTGACGCGACGATGGGCGGGGTCATGAAGACCTGGATCCCATACGGCGTGGCGCTCGGACTCGGCACCCTCGTCGCGCTCGCGCTCGAGCTCTCCGGACGCTTCCCTGGAGCAACGATGTGATCGCCGCTGCGACACCCGTCTCGTACAGCGACCGCTTGCCTGTATATTGCCGACCGGGCGTAACGCGCGAACAACGTGACTCCGCGAGCCAACGTTAGTCAGGGGAGTTATGGCCGAAGCCGAGAAGATACGCATCCTGATCGTCGACGACATCGCCGACACTCGCGATAACCTCGCGAAGCTGATCGGCTTTGAGCCGGATATGGAAGTCGCCGGCACCGCCGACGGTGGTCAGGCTGCGGTCAATCTCGCCAAGAAAGAGCGGCCCCACGTGATCCTCATGGACATCAACATGCCCGACATGGATGGGATCACGGCCACCGAGATCATCTCGAACACCGTGCCCGAGTCGCCGATCATCATGATGAGCGTCCAGGGCGAGCAGGATTACCTGCGCCGCTCGATGCTTGCCGGCGCGCGCGAGTTCCTGGTGAAGCCGTTCTCGGCGGACGAGTTGATCAACGCGATCCGCCACGTCCACGAGCTCGAGAAGGTGAAGCGCGCCCGCTACGCGGCGGCCGCGCCCGCAGCCGCGGCCCCGGTAAATCCCCTCGCGGCGGTCGCGGGCGCCCGGCAGACGGGCCAGATCATCACGTTCTTCTCGCCGAAGGGCGGGGTAGGGCGTACGACGATCGCGACGAACCTGGCTGTCGCGCTGCACCAGCTGACCCAGAAGCCTGTCGTTCTTGTGGACGGCAGCCTCCCCTTTGGCGACATCGCCGTGATCCTCAACATGAGCCCGAAGGCGAAAACCATCGCTGACCTCATTGGATCGTTCGAGAACACCGACTCCGACGTGCTCGAATCCGTGCTCGTCTCGCATTCCACAGGCATCAAGGTCCTTCTCGCGCCCCCGACGCCGGAGTCGGCCGAGCTCATCACCGGCGCGAACATGAAACATGTCCTCGAGCTCCTGCGCGAGCGGTACGCCTACATCGTGGTCGACACCTGGCCCTCATTCCAGGAGCAGGTGATCACGATGCTCGACGTGGCCGACGTGATCCTGACGCTCATGACGCTGGAGATCACGAG
>VBGU01000305.1 GCA_005881085.1 Chloroflexota bacterium
TCGCCACCGGTGTCGAATAGCCCCGCGGCGTGCAGGCCGCCCGTCGATTCGAAAATGCGCTGCTGCTCGCGGAGGCGGTCTGAAAGACGAGGCAGCATCGCGGCGCCGACCGTCGGACCCGCGTCGAGGAGCGGGAAGTCGAGCGCGAGCGACTCCACCGTCGTCGCGCCGCAGACCCCGCACGCAGATGTGGCGAGGAACGAGCGCTCCGGGCGGCGGCCGCCGCTTGACCGGAGGTAGATGTCGACCTGATTCGATTCGACGAGGTCGTTCGCGAGCGAGACGCGCGGCTCGCTCTCTTGTGCCTCGGCGCTGATGCGCACGCGCGCGACGTCGTCGAGCGAGCGAATAACCCGCTCCGCCCAGAGGAGTCCAAGCGCGAGCTCGAGGTCGTTTCCCGGCGTCCGCATGACGATCGAGAGGGGCTTCCCATCGAGGGAGAGCTGGAGGGGCTCCTCGGCGGCGACCTGATCGCGATCGTCGCGCCAGTCGCCGGCGCGCCAGCGCGCGATCTGGACCGGAGGCGCCTGCGGACGCGGCACGGCTCGATGCTAGGCGGTCGCTAGCATCGCCTTGTCATGAAGATCGGGGCCGAGTTGCGGCTCGGACGCGACGTCGGCGAGCTGCTCGCTGACGCTCGCGCACTTGAGTCGGCCGGGGCCGACTCCTTGTGGGTGCTCGCGCGGGATGATCAGGACCCCTGGATTCTCGCGGCCGCGCTCGCCGCGACGACGTGGCGGGCTCGGCTGGTCGTGGTCGGCGCGATCGATCGCCCGGAGACGCGTACGACCCTCGACCGACTCTCCCGGGGACGGCTCGTCATCGGAGAGCGAACCGGCGACGCCGTCGCCGTTCCCGACACGGAAGGCGTCTCCGAGCGCTGGGCGCTTTCTCCGCTACCGGCTGGCCGGGACGAGTGGAAGACGCTCCGCGCCAATCGCGCGGCAGACGGGTTCGCGGGCATCGTTCTTCCGAACGACCCGCGGCTCCTGGACCTGGTACGGAACCCTGACGTCGAGGACGATCGCCAGGATATGAAGCTCGCGTTCGGCTGAGCTATGCCGCGCGGCGCAGCGCCCGCTGCACGCGCCACGAGTCCGCGTCGGGAGCGATGAAGAGCGTGAGCATGATCCCGTAGTACGGCAGGTGGCCGATCAGCTCGGGCACCCCGAACACGATCAGCGTCACCGTAAAGAGCGCGAACCCGACCGCCATCACGGGGCGAGTGATCTGTCCCGAGAGGATCACGACGCCGACCGCAAGCTCGGTCACGCCCGCCAGCCAGATGAAGACGGGATCGCTCACGCCAACGGGACGAAGCACGTTCAGAAATGGGCTCTGGTCGAGCAGCGCCTGTGCGAGCGGAGGGTTGAGCAGCTTCTCGGTCAACGCGCCGTACGCGATGCCGAAGCCCATCGCGATACGCAGCAAGTTGATGGCGGCGGCCGGCGCTTTCTCATGCGCGATCGATCGGTCCGCTTGGCGGCGCGCGTCGAAGGACATGACCCCCGGCCCCGCGATGACAAGGAACACGGCGATACCGAGGATGTGGACCTGCTCGAGGATGCTCTCGACGCTGAACGGGAACATCGCCACGATCCCGAGGAGCGCGAGAACGATCGCGACGTATCGCGTAAACAGCCCAGCAAGGAGGAAGAGCCCACAAGCGGCCTCGACCACACGCAAGGCGAGGCCGACCAGGTCCTGATCGAGAACAAGTGACGGGACGAAGAGCCAATTTGCGACGGAGGCCGCGATGAGCGCGATGCCGAGCGCGATCCGCAGAGCGAGCGGCCCGGTCTTGGCGTAGCGCTCCAACGCGCGGACCGCCTTCGGCTCGGGCACGCGATGTTGAATCAGATAGCCGACGCCGGCGGCACCGATCGCGAGCAGAAATGCGGCGATGACCGGCACGCTGAGGAGCAGCCCGTACTGCGTCGGATGCAGCCGCGGATCGGTGAACCATTTGACGTGAGCAAGTACACCGCTGAACAGGGGCGTCACCGGTAGGTCGCGGGCGCGTGCTTCCAGCGCGGCCAGCTCATGGCGTCGTGGCTCGTGAACACGCGATCGAGGTCGTCGTTCACGAGAGATCGGATCAGCGCGAGCGAATCCCTCGCCGCCGCTTCGTCCGGCGCGCGGATCTCGCCGCGCTCGAGATTCTCGCGCGTGAATGCCGCGTCACCGCAGAGCACACCGCGGCCGGTCTCCGGCAGATCCACAACGAGCGACTGATGACCGGGCGCGTGCCCCGGCGTCGGCACGACCTCGAGCCCGGTCGCCACCCGCACGCGTCCGGCGACCGGCATGTACGTGAGCTCGGGAATGTCCCAGTACACGCCCGGGAAGTTCGGCTTGCCCTTCGCGAATGCGAGGTGATCGCCCTGGACGATGAAGGTCGCCTTCGGGAAGGCGCCGTTGTTGCCGGCGTGGTCGAAATGCAGGTGGCTGTTCACGACGAGGGTCACTTCGTCCGGACGAACATCGAGCGAAGCCAGCCGCGCGACCACGGCGTCCTCCTTCGTCATGACGACCTTGAGGCTGCCCGGACCGAAGGTCGCGTCCGGGTGCTCGACGTGCACCGGGTGAAGCCCGGTGTCGAACAGCACATTGCCCTCGGGTGTCCGCAGCAGGGCGGACCACACCGGTACGAACGCCTTCTCCTCGGTCGCGCCCGGCACGAACGCGGATGCGCCGATCTCCACGCCACCCGTCCGGAAGATCGTGAGCTCGATCACGAATGGGCGCCGTGCACGACCGCATGGCCGAGACCACGCGCGATGAGCCATCGGTTGACCGGGAACGCCGCGACAAAAGAAGCGTCGCGCCCCCGAGCCCGAGCACTTCGCCGATGCCGCAGCCGGGTGAGGCAGTGGATCG
>VBGU01000306.1 GCA_005881085.1 Chloroflexota bacterium
CTCACCGCCGCAGGAGCTCCTCGACGGCGGCATACGGATCGATCGTGCGATCGGCGACGCGCGTGACCGCGGCGTCAAGACGCGACTCGCCGACGCGGCCCTCGAGCTCGCGGAGCAGCGCCTCCTGCAGGAGCGCCTCGACCTCGCTGCGAGCCGCAGCGCGCCGGCGCTCGAGGTGATCGCCGGATTCGCGCGACCAGGCGCGATGCTTGTCGATCGCCTCGACGAGC
>VBGU01000320.1 GCA_005881085.1 Chloroflexota bacterium
AGCGGCGGCGATGCGTCGCGCGTGGCGCTCCCGGCAGTCGCTGTGGCGAAAAAGAGACCGATGAAGAGGATGAAGATCAGCAGGAAGACGTCCATGGAACGCAAGAAGCCGCGAAGCCGTTGCGGCTTTTCTTCCCAGAGCATTCGTTCGCCCGGCGAGATCTCGAAGCTCATGCGTCGCTCCGCGCGGCGCTTCGCTCGCGTGCGCCGACGGGTCCGCCGGCGATCACGTAGGTGGGCACGACGCTGCCCGCGCCCGCGGTCACATTGAGGAGCGCGCTCGATGACACCCGCGCGAGGCAACCCGAGACGCTGCCCCAGAAGAGATAGGGGTTGTGATCGATCGACAGGTCGAGGAAATGCATCTGTCCCAGGACGACAGGGAATGGATAGCGCGGGACATCGACGCGCTCCTGGACGACATACGAGCTCGCGAGGGCCGCGAGGAAGGACTGCTCCCACTCATGCTGGTCGATGGTCCAGCCGAGCACCACGCCCTTGCCGCCGTACTCGTCGTTGGGCTTGAGCACCAGCCGCTCGCGGTGAGCGATGACGAAGTCGCCGAGGTCGACGACCTTGCCCGCATACGTCGTGTGGCCTTCCCGGATCTTCCGCGTCCACGGGATGTGCTTCGCGATCGCGGCGCGCTGCGGCGGGGTGTAGAGCGCGGCGTAGCGATCGTCGGAGAGAAGGGCGAGGCTCATCTTCTTGTGAAGGAGCTTGGCGCGGAAGCTGTTGACGACGGTCACGGCTCCCTCGAGGTACGCCTTGACCAGCGAGCACGCGTCGATACACGCGATTGATGACCTTGCCCCGCGCGCGGAGCGTCCCGCGCGAATAGGTCAGATCCTCGGGCGCACAGATCACGGTCGGCAGCCCCCGCGACTCGAAGTACCGCTGGAACATCTCGAACTCGGTGAGCGTCGGCAGACCGCGCCAGTCGACGATCGCGATCGCCGCCGAGCGCTCCGACCGCGAGCGGTGCGCGCGCAGCATCGCCGCGAGCTGGCGTCCCCGCGTCGGGACGACGCTGCAGTGGAACTTCTCACGGAACTTCTTCATGACCGGCAGCGACGCGAAGACCTGGGCGAGCTCGTCGTTATAGGCCATGCCCGCGGGTGATTCCGCGTTGTACTCGACGAAGCGAATGACGCCGTCCTCCCCGATGAACCCGTCAAGCCGCGCCGATGGCGACGCGGCGCGGAAGCCGGGATCGCGGAGCGCAAGCGCCTCCTCCTGCGGGTCGAGGTCAAGCTGACGCCGGAGGTCCTCGTCTTGGAGCAGCGCGCCCTCGAGCCTGCCGAGCGCCGCGTAAATGGTCTGCGACGCTTCGTTAACGGCCGCGTACTGCCAGTCGCTGATGAGGTTCGGCCGCAGCGAGACGCAGAGGGGCCGATCGCCGAAGACGAGCCGGCGTTTCCGCTGCCCTTCGCTGAGCACAGACGTGCTTACCGCAGCGAGCCCTGGATCCTCCAGGAGCTCGTGGTACGCGACGACCGGGTCGCGCGCGGTCTTAGAACTCCGCCGTGCTAGCGCACGTGCCGCCACCACCGATGCTCCCCCTTCCACGGCGGCTCCGCCTGCCCCGTGGCGTACGCGATGACGAGATCGCTCATCTTCTCGAGGACCCACGCGAAGTTGTCCTCTTTGATCGAGAAGCTATCGAAGTCCGGCGCGGGATTGAGCCAATCGATCGCGTAGAGCTCACCGTCACGCACCGCGAACTCAACCGTGTCCATGTCGTAACCCAGCGCGTCGGTGAGCCGGATCGCGTTGAGGATGGCGCGGGTGCGCAGATCTCCCTCGACGGGCCGGCTAATGACGTAACGCTCGTGGAACGGCGCCGTGGGGTCATACCGGATCGGAAGAACATCCTTGCGGCCGATGGCGATGCAGCGGATGTAGTCCTCCCACTTGATGAACTCTTGAAGGATCATCGTCTTCGGCCGGTAGCCGGGCGAAAGCGCGCCGGACTGGTCGTAGGCCCAGATGAGCTCCTCCTTGGTGTCGACGCGATAGACGTCCTTCCATCCGCCGCCGGTGTTCGGCTTGAGGATCGCGGGCAGACCCGTGTACTCGATGAGCGAGTCCCAATCGAGCGGGTACTGCAGGTTGCGCAGCGACTGGTCCGAGATGTCGGGGATGTAGGACTTGTTCGGGAGGACGACGGTCTTCGGCACGGCAACGCCGAGCTCGCGCGCGAGCGTGCACTCGAAGAACTTCTCGTCTGCTTCCCACCAGAACGGGTCGTTCACGACGACGGTTCCCTGCAGCACCGCGCTTTTCAAATGGGCGCGGTAATACGGGACCTCGTGGCTGATCCGGTCGACGAGCACCGCGTAGCGCTGCGGCTCGATCTCGCGCGCGCCACCCAGAACGGCCATCTCGGCGCGGACGCCCTTCGAGGCACCCTTGCGGTTGACCGTTTCGATGAACGGCCCCGGAAATGTGTTCTCGCGGCCGATGAGAAGGCCGACGACTTTTTCGGGGGATGGGGGGCGGAGCCCCCCAACGTTTGTCATATGTACCTATCCACCATGTCCTTCCAGTACGGCCAATCGTGCGCCCAGCCGTCCCATATATCGAGTTCGGCGGGCACGCCCTTTTGCTGCAGCACACCCGCGAGGCGCTTGGATTCGTCGACGTTCGGGTCGTCCCTGCCGGTCGCGATGACGATCTCCGTCTCCCTCAGGGGTGCGAGATACCGATCGTCGTTGAGATTCGGGAGGAACGCGAGCGGGTTCACAAAATAGGCATCGCCGCTCCGGTCGCCGTCCAGCCACTTCGCCGTGTCATACGCGCCGGACATGCCGACGGCTTTGCGCGCGATGCCGGGCCGCCGCGTGACGAACGCGAGCGCGTGAAATGCGCCGAACGAGCTTCCGGCGACGATCAGCTGATCCACGGCGTTCGCGAAGCGGATCGCCGGCAGGACCTCGTCGACGAGGTAACGCTCGTACGCGAGGTGCCGGCGAGCGCGGTCCTGCGGCGCCGCCGCCTTGTTGTAGAAGGACTCGCCGTCGATCGAATCGACGCACCACAGCTGGACCCATCCCGCGTCGATCCGCGGCGCCATGTGCGACACGATGCCGAAGTCCTCCCACTGGTAGAACCGGCCCATCGACGTCGGAAAAACGAGAACGGGCGCGCCGCGGTCGCCGAAGACGAGCAGTTCCATATCTCGTCCGAGCGCGGGACTCCACCACTTTCGGTATTCACGATTCACGGCGTTGCCCCCGGGCACGGTCGCGCGCCTCGCCGATGAGCTTCCATGCGACGTCGGCGTCGTGCCAGCCCTTCACGTCCGAGGACTTGTTG
>VBGU01000321.1 GCA_005881085.1 Chloroflexota bacterium
AACCGTCGCCTTGATGGTGACCGGGCCGGCGGCGTTGTAGGCGTGCGTCGCGGAGAACGAGCGCGTGCCGGCCGCGAGCGAGTCGGTCGACGATGTGCCGTCGCCCCACTCGACAGTGACCGTGAAGGTGTCGGCCGTGCCCGGGTCGGTGAACGAGCCGCTGACGGTCAGCGTCTGGTGATCGACGACCGAGCTCGGCGAGAGCGACAGGCTGCCAACAACGGGCGGGACGTTCGTCGGCGAGACCGACGCGTTCGCGGTGACCGTGTGGCCCGCGCTGTCCGCGAGCGTGAGGACGACCGAGTAGGTGCCGGTGTCGGCGTAGACGTGCGACGCCTCGAACCCCGTCACGCCAGCGGAAAGGACCGTCGGGTCGCTTGTGGAGCCGTCGCCCCATGCGACCGAGACGGTGTGCGTGTCGAGGGCGTCGACATCGGCGAAGGTGAGCGCGAGAGCCGAACTCCCGCCCTCGCTGCCGGCTGTGACGCCGAACGATGCGACGCTCGGCGCCTGGTTCGGCTGGTGGACGCTAACGCTCGAGGTCGCGGTGGCCGATGCGCCGGCGTTGTCCGTGACGGTCAGGGTGACCGTGAAGTCGCCCACGGCCGTGTAGGTGTACGCGTCGCTGCTAAAGGACAAGACGCCCGCCGCGAGATTCGTCGTCGTGGCGGCCGAGCCATCGCCCCAGTCCATCGTCACGGTGTGCGTGTCCGCCGCGCCGCTGTCCTTGAACGCGGCGGTCGCGGTGACGGCCTGGCCCGCGTCCATATCGGTGGAAGAGAGGCCGAACGAAGTGATCGACGGCGCCGCGTTCAGGACCGTGACGGTCAGAAATCGCGAGTTCGAGTAGATCGGATCGTTCACTGTGATCTGGACCGTCAGCGCGGTCGCCGATTCGTCCACGTAGGGGACCGACTTCTGCACCGAGAAGCTCCGGTCGCCCACGGCGAGCGTGTACGTGTCGTAGCTGTTATCGCCCCACGAGACGTCGACCGTGTGCCAGTCGCCTGCGTCGGGGTCGGTGAATGTCGCGGTTACGAACGGTCTGTCGCCTTCGTAGACAGGAGCGCTTATCGACCACGTCGTGATCGACGGCCTGGTCGCGGCGAGAGCCACTGACGACGATCCCACGAGGCTCGTCGCCGCCATGGCGATGCTGAGCCCACATACGAAGAGCGGTCGCAGCAAGGCCTTCATATCTAGTTACCTCCGCCGGGAAACCCACCCCAGCTGGGCGAACGCTAAAGAGCGGGGGCACCCGTAACGAGAGACGAAGAGGGCCTACGCGAATACGCCGACAGGGGCAGGGTCCTACGCCGCTCGTACTCCCCCGTTCGGGGGGTCTTCGGCTGCGTCCCCCGTTGTCGGGATGCCCGCTTGCGCGTCCGACCCGAGTCTCTCCACCAGGAAAGGAGGACGACAGGTGAACGGACCCATGCAACACCGGCTCGGCCACGAATGCGCCCTCTGCGACGCGCATTCGAAAGCCGCTCAGCGCCACACAGCTCGGCCGCACGTGCGAACGAAGCGGTACCTGCCGTGGATCGCGCCACTTGCGCTCTGCGTCGTCCTCACTCCATTCGTCGACGGCGCCGCCCGCGGTCTCTTCATCGGGATCGCCATGGGCCTCGCCGCCGGCGCCGGACTCGCGTGGCTCATGACCCGCGTCAATCGGCACATCGCGGCGACGACGCTCGCGTCGGTCACCGACGAGCTCAGGGCCGAGGCCGATCAGCGCGTGGCCATGGTGATCCGTCAGTTCGAGTGGGCGGTGAACGACGTCGCGAACCTCCGCGACGCGCTGAAGCGCGCGCAGGACTCGCGCGCGACCGCGGAAGCGAGCGAGCATCGCATCAAGCGCCGTCAGCATCACCTCGAGCGCCAGCTCTACGAGGCGCGGATGAAGATCGGCGAGTTCTCACGTGCCCTTGGGAGTGAGAACGGGACGATCGACGACGAGCCGACGGTGCTGCCGACGGGCGACGATCTCGTCGTGCCGCTCACCTGGCGCGTCTTCGAGGAGAACATGCTCACCTGGCTGCGCTTCGAGAGCGCGGGCATCGTGCCATCGCAGATCCGGATCATGAACGAGCACGAGAGCGTCATCGCGATCAGCGCGCATGCCATCGACACGCTCATAGAAGGCGCGCAGGTCTCGCTCGTGCTTCGTGCCCCTGACCACGTCATAGCGACCCTGGAAGGTCGGCACCAGGGTCGCTTCACTTTTGAAGCGCTCGTGGA
>VBGU01000322.1 GCA_005881085.1 Chloroflexota bacterium
CAGGCTCGCGACGACCTCGGCCATCGCGTGCAGCGCGTTCGCGATCGAGCCTCCGTAGCGCCCCGAGTGCAGGCTTCTGCTCGCGCCTTTGAGGCTGAACTCCAAGCCGGCCACTCCGCGACTGGCGATCGTGACCGACGGCTCGTCGCTTCGCCACATCGCGCCGTCGGCCGACAGGACCGAATCCGCCCGCAACAGTCCGCGGTTCGCGGTGAGGACCGGCTCGAGGTTGCGGCTCCCGATCTCCTCTTCGCCTTCAAAGATGAACTTCACATTGACCGGCAGCGCGCCGCGGGTCAGAAAGTACGCCTGCGCCACCTTGAGTGGGATCAGCATCGGTCCTTTGTTGTCCGAGACGCCGCGTCCGTAGAGCCGGCCGTCGCGCACCTCTGGCTCGAACGGATCGCTCAGCCACCGCTCGAGCGGATCGGGTGGCTGCACGTCGTAGTGGCCGTACACGAGCAGAGTCGGAGCCTTCGGCGCGCCCAGCCACTCGCCGTAGACGACCGGGTGTCCATCGGTCGGGAGGGTGCGGACAGCGATGGGACCGGCCTCGCGCAGCCGCGCAGAGACCCATTCGGCGGCACGCGTCATGTCCTCCCGGTGCTGCGGGTCGGTGCTCACGCTCGGGATGCGCGCGAACTCGACGAGCTCTCCAAGGATTTCGTCGTGGCGAGCCGCGAGGTACTCGAGCGGGGTCACCCGGCGAGCGAAGGCTTGAGGAGGTCGAGCGTCTCGTGACTTTGTGAACGCCGGCCGTCCTCGACCTCGTGCATCAACGCGATCAGCCGCGAGACCATCGGCGTCGGAACGCCCGCTTCCGCGGCGAGCGCGACGATCGGGCCGAGCTGCGCGTCGGTCTCCGTGCGCCGCTTACGCACGGCGATGTCGCGCCAAATCCCGCTGTGGGTCTTTGCGGACTTGCGGTTGAACGCGACCATCTCGTCGAGCGAGCGTTCGGCCACTTTGCGGTCGGCGTCCGGCGCGAAGGCGTGCGGGTCGAAGCCGTTGAACCCTTCGGGCGTGATGTGACGCGCCCGGGCGACGCGCATCACCTCGCGCGCGATCTCGACATAGACATCGCGGTAGCTCGGATCGGCGAGCGCGTCAGCGATGGCGTCATTGGTGAGCGCCGTGGCGAAGAGCTGCGCGCCGTAGGCGAGCTTGCCCCAGAGGTACCCCCAGATATTCGTTGTCACGATCGCACGATCGTCGAAGTCCAGGAACGCGCGGTGCAGCTCCTCGATGCGCGATGTGATGCGCCCGTCGATCTCACCGAGCACGACCGCGCCGCGCCCCGCGTACTGGATCACACCCGGCTCGAGGTAGTCCGCGCCGAAGTTTACGAAGCAGCCCATCGTGCGCGCATCGCCGACGATCTTTTTGATAACGAGCTCGTTCAAACCGTTCTGCGCCGAGACGACGTACCCGTTCGCGCCGAGGTGCGGCGCGAGCTCGCGCGTGGCGCCTTCCGTGTCCTGCGCCTTCACGGCGAGGACGATGTGCTCGAACTCACCGCGAAGCTCATCCGGGGTACGGGCTGGTGTGCGGGAGACGAACTGCGTCAGAGGGCCTTCGATGCGCAGCCCCGACTTGTTGATCGCGTCGACGTGCTCCGTCGCGCGGTCCACGAACGTGACGTCATGTCCCGCCCGAGCGAGGTGCGCACCGATGGTCCCGCCGATCGCGCCGGCGCCCCACACCAGAAGCCTCATCTAGTTACCCTCCGCGGTTTTCCGCGAGGCCGTCGCCGATCAGACTCAGAGCGACGCCAACGACGAGCAGCGCAAGGCCGGGAAGCGTCGTCATCCACCATGCGAGCAGCAGGAACTGGCGCCCCTCGGCGATCATCGCGCCCCACTCGGGCGTGGGCGGCTGGGGGCCGAGTCCGAGGAAGCTCAACGTCGCGCCGGTGAGGATCGCCAGCACCATTCCGGTGAACACGTAGATCAACGCGGGCGCGATCACGTTCGGCAGGATGTGCCTGAGCATGATGCGGCCCGACGAGCACCCGATCGTCCGTGCGGCCAGGACGTACTCGAGGTGGCGCGTCGCGAGCGTCTCACCGCGGGTGATGCGCGCGTACGGGATCCAGCCGACCACGCCGACCGCGATGTAGAGGTTGGTGAGCCCGGGTCCGAGGATGCTCATGATCGCGATCACCAGGATGAGGAACGGGAACGCCATCAACACATCCACGATGCGCATGAGGAACGTGTCCAGCTTGCCGCCGAGATAACCCGTCGCGATCCCCATCAGACCGCCGAAAATGAACGGGAACAAGACCGAGAGCAGGCCGATCTGCAGATCGAGCCTCGTGCTGTAAGCGATGCGGCTCCAGATGTCGCGCCCGAAGTTGTCGGTCCCGAGGATGTGACCCGGGCTGAACGGCGGTAGGAACGACTCGGTGAACTGCTGTGCGATCGGGTCGTAGGGCGTGAGGAGCGGCGCGGCGATCGCGACGAGGACAACGAGGCCCAGGAGTCCGAGGCCGGTCAGCAGCGTGGAATTGAGCCGGACCTTTCGCGCCCGCACGACGGGCGTGACCCGTGTCAGCTGCGCGGGCCCGACGCCGAGGGCCTTCTCACTCATAGGTGACTCGCGGATCGAGGAAGGAATAGGAGAGGTCGACAACGAGGTTGACGACGATCACCAGGACCGCACTGACCACGGTTATGGCCTGCACGACCGGATAGTCGCGCGCTGTTATTGATTGGATGAGCAGCTGACCGGTCCCGGGGAGCGCGAACACGGTCTCGATCACGATCGCGCCGCCCACTAGAAAACCGAATTGCAGGCCGAAGATCGTGACGGTCGAGAGCAATGCGTTGCGCAGCACGTGGCGGAGGAGCACGAGGCGTTCCGAGAGCCCTTTGGCGTGCGCGGTGCGCACGTAGTCCGAGCGGAGGGTCTGAATGATCTGACCGCGCAGATTGCGGATCAGCACTGCCGAAAGCTGCAGGGCCAGCGTCAGGGCGGGGAGGAAGAGATACCAAACGTGCTGAGGAAACGTCTCCCCGAAGCCGGCCACCGGGAACCAGTGGAGGGTGAGTCCGAATAAAAGTATGAGCAGGATGCCGAACCAGAAATTCGGCGTGGTGAGGGCGAAGAGGAACCCAACGCGGATCAGCTGATCGGGCCAACGCCCCTTGTTGACCGCGGCCGTGATCCCGAACGTGAGCGTGATGATCGCGGCGAGACCCATCGCATACCCAGCGAGCGCGAGCGTGATCGGCACCCGGGTCAGCACGAGATCGCCGACGGGCTGGCGATAGAGCAGCGACTGGCCCATGTCGCCGTGAGCGAACCCCGCGGAAACGAACATCCAGTACTGCTCCAGGAATGGTCGATTCAGGCCGAGCTGCTGGCGGAGCTCCGCCGCCTTCTGGTCCGTCGCGCGGTCGCCGAGGATCAGGAACGCAGGGTCTCCCGGAAGGATCCGGACCATGCCGAAGATGACGACGGTGACGCCGAACAGGACGAAAGCCATGAGGATGAGGCGTCTGCGGATGTAGGCGGCGCGACCCATATCAGTCGGTCATCAGATCAGCCGCATGGCTGATGGCCCGCGATCTTGGGCCACCAGCCATCCGTTATCGGCTACTTGTTGAACTTCACATCTTCGAACCGGTAGTACGACAATCCGTCGATGAAGAATCCATCGACGTTGCTGCGCCAGCCGGCGGTTGCCCCGAGGTAAGCGATCGGGGCGATCGGAGCGGCATCCGAGTAGATCTTCTGGATCTCGGCATAGAGCGCCGCCCGTTTGGTCGCATCCTGCTCGAGATCGGCCTTCGTGATCTTGTCGTTGAGGTCGGGGTTGTTATACCTGGTCCAGTACGCGAACGGGCTCGCCCCACCGCGCATGGCGTAGTTCACGATCTCGGTCGGGTCGTTCATGTCGTTCGTCCACGCCTGCGTTGTGGACATGTAATCGCCGGCTCGATAGTTCGTGCGCACGACGGCCGTATCGAGCGTCTGGATGTCCACGGTCACGCCGAGCTTCGCCCAGGCATCTTTCAGGATGACGGCCGTGTTCGCCATGTTGGTGTTGCCGGAGCGGACCTGCATGTCCATCTTGAAACCGGCCGCACCGGACGACGAGGCCATCAGGGCCTTTGCCTTCTCGAGATCGTAGGGGTATCCGACCAGGTTCTTGTCCCAGTAGGTGCCCTGCGGAATCGGTGAGTTCATGACCTTCGCCTGGCCGAAGTAGACGTTCTTGATGATCGCTTCCTTGTCGGTCGCGTAGTTCAACGCCTGCCGAACCTTGACGTCGTTCAGCGGCGGCTTCGACGTGTTGAACCCGACGAACGCGGTCTGCTGGATCGTGAAGGTCTGTGCTTTCACGTTCGGCTGGGTGTTGAGTGCGGCAATTTGGCTGAACGGGACGAAGTCAACGACGTCCGTTTCACCACCCTGCAGCTTCAACACGCGGGTGTTGTCGTCGGGGATGTATTCGATGCGCACCTCGTCGAGCGCGGGCGTGCCCCTCCAGTAGTTCGTGTTGCGCTTCAGGATGATCGGGTCGCCTTTCTTCCAGCCTTCGCTGTAGTAGGCGCCCGTGCCCTTCGTCTTCCACGCAAGGGTGTTGTCGTAGTCCTTGGTGTCGGTGGCCTTCGCCATGGCCTCCGGAAGGACGGCGCTCGAGAACATCGCGAGCACCGACAACAATGGCGCGTAGGGTTGCTTCAAGGCGATCTTCACGGTCTTGTCATCGGGTGCGCTGACCTCTTTGATCGCCACGTAGACGTCTTTCCAGGCACTCTTCTCACCGGCCCGGGCCATGTCGAGCGACGCTTTTACATCGCTCGCCTTCATCGCTGACCCGTCCGAGAACTTCACGCCATCCTTCAGCGTGAATGTCCACGTCAGTCCGTCAGCGGACGACTCCCACTTTGTCGCGAGACCAGCCTCGACGCTCGTGCCGTCCTTGGTCGTGCGGAGCAGCGTGTCGTAGACGTTGACGGAGATGAACAGCGCGGGGTTGTCGTCGATCTGCCAGGGGACGAACGGGCTAAATGGCTCCGCGTTCCGGGCCATCCTCAGCACCTTCGACACCGGGCTCGCGCTCGCGCTTGCGCTCGTGCCAGGCGTCGGCGACCCCGTGCCGGTGCTCGTCGGAGCGCACGCGCTGAGGAGCAGCCCGGCGATGGCCGCCGCTATGAGCGGCCATCGTGCTTTCTCTAGAAACATGAACCTCTCCCTCCAGTGAAAAGCTGATGCGGACGATCGTGTTGAGTTCGCGTCGGCCTCCCCCCGAGCGTGTGCTTGCGCCGGCTGGCGCGAGCGTCCGCATTATCCCCGTTCCGCGGGTCCGCTGGCCTCTATACCGCGTACCTCAAACTCTTGTTCGGCGTTAAGTCCAGGGCTAACGTGAGGAACCCGGGAGGTGCGCCTGTGAGCGGGATGGAGAAGCTCCTCGCAAGGATCAAGGCTCTTTTCGCGCCAAGTCAGGCAGTTGCACCGCCACAAGAGGTCGAGGTAACGAGGACGCCGCCCGCCCCCCCTGCCGAAGCCGCCGAAACGCATCTCCCCGAGCCCGTCGTCGCGGTCGAAGGGCCCCCGCCTGCCGAAGACGCCCCGGCCTGGGCCGAACAGGCTTCGCTCTTCACGGCCGCTGCCCCCAGCTCCATCGAAGATGGACCAATCGCAGAACCTCCAACCGAAGAAGCTCCGGCAGACCTCGAGGTCGCGCCCGCGGAAGGGCTCACCATTCGACTTGAGACCGAGCGCGGGTCGCGGTCGACGTTCCACGTAACGAAGACCGGCGCGACGATCGGTCGCGGGCCCGAGAGCACGATCCAGCTCGCCGATCTTTCGGTGTCGCGCAAGCACGCGCGCATCACCTACAAGCAGGGCGCCTACTGGTTGAGCGACCTCGGAAGCATGGGCGGCACATGGGTCGACGGTACGAAGCTGGCCGCACCACGGCGCGTCGCCGCCGGCCAGACCATCGACATCGGGGTGTGCCGCCTCACTGTCGTGGCCGCCGCCGAGGGCGAAAAGACTGGAGCCGCGAAGGGGCCATCGAACGCGGCCTAGGGTCGCGATCGGCGGCATCC
>VBGU01000323.1 GCA_005881085.1 Chloroflexota bacterium
ATCGAGAACTCATTCGCGACCGGCGCGGTGATCGTGAAGGTGAGGGGCGTGCTGTGCGTCGCGCTCGTGCCGGTACCGGTGACCGTGATCGTGTACGTGCCGGCCGCCGCAGTGCCTGCGCCGAGCGTCAGCGTCGAGCTGCCACCGGCGGTCACCGATGCGGGGCTGAACGAGGCCGTCGCGCCTGAGGGCAGGCCGCTCGCGCTCAGCGAGACGGTCTGTGCGGAACCGCTGGTCACGGCAGTCGTGATAGTCGAGGTCGCGCTTCCGTTCTGCGTCGCGGAGACGGAGCTCGGGCTGGCGCTGATCGAGAAGTCGTTGGTCATGCCGCACCCCGGCAGCTTGAACGTGCCGATCCGAGTGCTCCAGTTGAATGAGCCGTTCGCGGGGATGTACTCGTTCGCGTACCAGAACGTGCACCCGTCGGCCGGGTCGATGCTCATCGAGCTGTAATCGCCCCAGCGGCTCAGGCCCCGTCCGGTCTGCACGCCGGCGCCGTTGATGATCGTCCCCTCGCCCTGGCTCATCTGGCCTGCCGGGTCAGTGGCAAGGCGACCGGTGTAGTGGATCTGCGGCTTGAGGCTCGAGCTGGAGACGCTGAAGCCGAGGCCGATGCCCCCGGCCTGGTCCATCGCGATGCTGCCCATCCAGCGGTAGCTCGCGTCGGGCGCGTACGTCCCCTGCTGGAAGAGGGTCAGGTTGCCACCGCTCGGCCTGAGCTCGTACCACCGGATGCCGGTGGAAGAACCGGCCGTCACGCTGTGGTTGACGACGAGCGCCTCGTGGTCGCCGAAGTTGCGATAGGCGAGCCGGTACATCACGCGGTCGGCCAGAGAATCGAGGCGCTGCGTCGTGCCGGACTGCGGGATGCAGGTGCCTCCGGCGCAGGCCTCGGCGTACGACGCCACGGCGACGAAGGTCGGCCCGCTGAACGTAGAGTTCGACGGCGTCGTCCAGTCGACGTGATACTTCCACGTGGCGAGGCTCGAGGTCGTGCCGAGCGCGACGAGATAGTTCGGCGAGCCCGCCGGCGGAAGGCGCGATCCATCGAGTGTCGACGCGAGCAGACCGCCATACGCGGTGCTGGTCGGGAAACGCTGCTGCGTCGCGGGCTGTCCTGCGAGCATCTTCGATCGGTCGAGCGCCGCGACGCCCGCGCCCGCGAAGGTCGTCCCGTTCGCGAAGAAGTTCACGGTGAGGTAGTAGGCGTCAGGCCATACCGAGAGCTTCGGGTAGTCGGGGAAGTTCACGCTGCCGTAGCCGAACGAGTAGCGGTAGTACGAGCCGGTCGGATCGGGACTGGTGGAGACCGCGACGCACATGAGGTATGGCGTCGTCGTGACCGAGAACTGGCTGATGACCCAGCGATCGGCGATGCCGTCGTAGACGACTGTCGGGTCGCCGTCGTTGTTCGTCTGGCAGCCGCCACCGAACCCGGACCAGATCTGGTTGATCGGCACAGGCCCGTAGATCGGCGTCCCGCTCTTGTTGAAGATCGCGAAGCTCGTGTTGACGGTCTCGACGTAATGATTCGGACCGACCGCGCCGTTGGTATCGGGCGGCGCGGAGTTGACGGCGAACGTCCCGTTAGGTCCGCTGAAGCCGTTTCCGACTCCGGCGAATGAGTTGAGAAGCGCAGGCGCCGCGGCCACGACGGCCGCACTTGCGGGCTGCGTGGCGCTCGCGCCACCGTGCGCGTGGCCGGGAATCTCGCGATGCGGCTTGACCTTCTTCTCTTTCTTGTCCTTGTCGTCGATGTCGGTCATCGCCGTGAGTGCGACCGAGACATCGTTGTGGACCGACGGGATGATCGTCGGACCGCTCGCCGGATCGGCGGCGGCGCTTGCCGCAAGTGCACTTGAGGTCGGGGCTGAAAGAACGAGCAACGCGACCATGGGGATAAGAACGCATGCGGATACCAGACTCCGTTTGAACACAGACCTTCCTCACCGCTGATTCGCCTGGGGTCCCAGCAATTGAAAGCGCGCTGTCAAGCAAGCGAGCCGCTGTCCGGCTCAGCGCGACACGGCGCGAGCGATCAACTCCCCGACTTCGTCAGTGCGCTGGCTGCCTGCTTCGACGCCCTTGATTTCGCCGCTTTGCAGGCCATCACGGATCGCGCGCTCGATGGACCCCGCCGCATCAGCCTGACCGATGTGCGCGAGGAGAAGTCCCAACGCGCCGATCGCGGCGATCGGACTTGCTACTCCTTTGCCCGCGTACTTCGGCGCGCTCCCATGGATCGGCTCGAAGACGGAGACCTTGCCGGGGTTGATGTTCCCTGACGACGCCGTACCGAGACCGCCTGCGAGCGCGGCGCCGAGGTCCGAGAGGATGTCGCCGAAGAGATTCGTCGTGACCACGACATCGAACTGCTCCGGCTTCAGGACCATCCACATCGCGGCGGCGTCGACGTACATCGCGTCGCGGCGAACATCGGTGAACTCCTTGCCGACCTGCTCGAAGACGTCGCGCCAGATCTCCTGGATCGGGATCGCGTTCGCTTTATCTACGAGGGTGACGTGCTTCTGCCCATTATTGCGCGCGAGCTCGAAGGCATACCGGATGATCCGCTCGACGCCCGGCCGCGTGAAGCGCATCGACACGCTCGCGACCTCCTGCGCTGTGCCAATGCCGGTCCGCTGTCCCTCCTGCGTGTAGGCGTCCTCGGTGTTCTCACGGATGATCGTCATGTGGATCTCGCGCGCGCCCTTTCCCTTGATGGGGGAGAGACGATCGTCGTAGAGGACGACCGGGCGCAGGTTCACATACAGGTCGAGGCCCTTGCGTAGTCCGATGATCACGTCGCGTTCGATCAATCCGCGCGGCGCGTCGGGGTGGCCGATCGCCCCCATCAGGACGGCGTCCTGCTCGCGGATCGGGGCCATCTTCTCGAGCGTCAGCCGCTCGCCCGTCGCCAGGTAATGCGCTCCGGACCACGGGAAGCTCGCTCGCTCGGTTCGAAAGCCGAAGCCACGCTCAGCGCGGCCGCCGTTACTTCGGGGCCGATGCCGTCACCGCCGATCACGCCGATGCGATAGGTCTTCAATGGTTCGCCGATGGTGCCAGAGAGCGAGAGGGGCGGTCGCGCGGATGCCTACGGAAGCGAAGCGACGATTTTCCTGAACTCGTCCTCGGTGAACGCGCGTAGCGTCTCGGTCGTGACGTTCCCGAGCGAGCCCGTCGCGAGCGTCAGACGGGCGACGACGTCGTCACTGGGTGTCTCGGTGATGAGGACGAGGTCGTATCGGCCGAGCGTGAGGTAGAAGCCTTTCAACGACCCGCCGGCCTTCTGCGTCGCGTTGCGGAACGCGTCGACCCGACTCGGACTGTCTTTGATCTTCGAGATGCCTTGCTGCGTGTAACGAGCGAGCGTGATGAAC
>VBGU01000319.1:0-300 GCA_005881085.1 Chloroflexota bacterium
AAGAAAGGTGTGCCTTGCGCGGATTGCGGCGAGGTGTTCCCTGCGTGGGTTATGCACTGGGATCACCTCCCTGGTTACGAGAAGGTCGGGAACATCAGCGAGATGGTCGGGAATAACTCGCGTACAATCACGATCGCGGAGCTCGAAAAGTGCGAGCTCGTGTGCGCCAACTGCCACGTGATGCGCACCATACGTCGCTCGGGGTGTAGCTCAGTTGGTAGAGTGCAGCGTTTGGGACGCTGAAGTCACCGGTTCAAGTCCGGTCACCCCGACCGCACAATTCACTAGATGCTGATCCAC
>VBGU01000319.1:351-4818 GCA_005881085.1 Chloroflexota bacterium
ACCCACGACTTCGGCGATTTCATCGTTCCCGGCGCGCCCACACGGGATCTTCCCGTCGTCGTTCCGACGAACTTCATCTGGGACGGCGACAAGACCGTCCTGCTCCATCTCGCGCGCATCAACCCGGTCGGGGAAGCCATCGAGGAGCGACCGCGCGCATTGCTCTCGGTCTTCGGCGCCTACGCGTACATCCCCGGACACTGGAATCAGGACGAATACGGCGTACCCACGAGCTACTACGCAGCGGTGCAGCTCGCATGCGACATCGAGCCGATCGACGACGACGCGGCCCTAGCGAAGATCCTCGAGACCCAGCTCGCCCATTTCCAACCCGAGGGAAAGCACGCGCCGGTCGAGCCGGGCGAGAACCGGTACGCCAAGCAGTTCGGCGCGATCCGCGGAATTCGGCTCACCGTCACGGACGTGCGCGCGAAGTTCAAGTTCGGCGGCAACCGCACGGAGCAGCATCGCGACGTCGTCGCGAAAAACCTCGGCGAACGCGGATCGTCGCTCGATCGCGAGGCGCGCGCCTTCACGCTCACGCGCACCAAAGGGCGCTAGTCCGGCGGGTTGAACCGCCCGCGGTAGTTCACGTCCAGGATCGCGAGCCGTTCGAGGTGCGTCGCGAGCCGCTTCTGGAGATCAGCCCAGTTCCGCGTCTCGCCTGGCGACCAGAGCACCTCGGCGAGCGCGACAAGGCGCGGCCAGGCCATGTACTCGACGCGCTTGGGATCAGGCATGTACTCAGTCCAGATCTGCCCCTGCGCGCCGAGCACGTGCTTTGCCTCGGCCGCCGAGAGCTCCTTGGGCACCGGCTGGTACGCGTAGACGTCCTCGAGCGAGTTGTAGCCGCCGATCCCCGACGGCTCGGTCGGGAGCTCCGTATGCGAATAGTCCATGTACGTGGGCTTCGTCGGCGCCATGACCACGTCGTGTCCGGCTTTCGCGGCCGCGATCCCGCCCTCCTCACCGCGCCAGCTCATCACGGTCGCGCCCGGAGCGAGACCGCCTTCGAGTATTTCGTCCCAGCCGACGAGGCGCCGCCCGCGCTTAGCGAGCCACGAATCGAAGTGGCGAATGAACCAGGACTGGAGCTCGTCCTCGTTCTTCAGTCCTTCCTTCTTCATGCGCTCCTGCGCGGAAGGCGTGTTACGCCACTCGGTCTTCGGGCACTCGTCCCCGCCGACGTGGATGAACTTCGACGGAAAGAGCTCGAGCACTTCGTCGAAGACGTCCTCAAAAAATCGCAGCACGTTGTCGGTGACGCCGAGCACGTGGTCGGTGATGCCCCAATACGTGAGGACCTCGATGGGCTTGCCGGTGTTTCCGAGCTCGGGATACGCCGCGATCGCGGCCATCGCGTGCCCCGGCATCTCGATCTCCGGCAGGACCGTGATTCCGCGGTCCGCGGCGTAGCGCACGACCTCGCGCACGTCGTCCTGCGTGTAGAAACCGCCGTGCGGTCTGCCCGCGAACTTGCGGGCCGCGGGGTCCTTGGTTCGCGGCGCGGTCATCGAGTCCTTACGGAACGCGCCGATCGAGGTGAGCTTCGGGTACTTCTTGATCTCGATGCGCCAGCCCTGGTCCTCGGTGAGATGCCAGTGGAAGACGTTGAGCTTGTGGAGCGCGAGGAGCTCGAGGTGTTTGAGCACGAACTCCTTCGGCATGAAGTGGCGGCCGACATCGAGATGGCTCCCGCGCCAACCGAAGCGCGGACGGTCTTCGATCTCGACGGCCGGGATAGCCCACGACGCACCAGCGACCGGCGAGCGGCGGAAAGCAGCTGCCGCAGCGTTTGCGAGCCGTGGCGGGTGCCGGCAGGTTTGGACGCCCGGATCGCGACCTCGTCGGCGGTCACGGTGAGGCGATAGCCCTCGTCGCCAAGGCTGGCGAGGGAAGGATCGAGCCCGAGCGTGATGCGCGACCCCGTTCCCGACGGAGCGACCGGCAACGAGAGACCAGTCGCCGGTCGCAGCTGATCGCGCAACAGCTCGGCCTGTGCGCGCAGATCGTTGCCAGCGACGATCGACGTCGTCGCGCCGAGCGCGAAGGATCCCGAACGGGGCGTGAGCTTCGCGGGAATGGGGATCAGGGCCGTGGGGGACACCACGGCCATGCTACCGAGTGAGGGCCTTACCGCGTGCTGTCGATGCGGACGATCGCCTCACCGAATGCGTGGATGTTGAGCTCGCCGATCTTGCTGCCGTCGCGCGTCCCGCGGCTGGGGTTCCGCTAGGCCGGCGCGACCTCCGCTCGCCTGTTGCCCACGACCGCGATCGTCGTCGCGCCCATGCCGAAGAGGAGCGCGCAGAAGATCACGAGTCCGCCGAGGATGGGAATGAGCGCGACGAGGAGCAGGACGATGAGCCCGATGAAGAGAGCGAGCCAGACCGGCACCGGCCGTCGCGCGATGCGCAGGACCGCTCCGCCGACGCCGACCGCGGCGACCGGAATGCTGAGCGCGAGCACCACGACGAAGAGCGAGAGCACGACGAACCCGATCCACCATCCGCCGATCACGACCCCGACCGCGAAGAACACGATCGCGAGGATCGGCAGCCCGATGAGCACGAGCGCGCCGATCGCCAGGGTCAGCCACGGGGAGTGAACGAGGGCTTCACCCGCGCGTCGAGAGAATCCCGGGAAGAAGAACACGACGAGGATCCCGAGGATGAGCAGGCCGATCAGACCCTTGAGCCAATCTACGACGAGCGCTGCCTGGCCTGTGACGAGGGGCGCGCGGCCGGGGTCGGGGGTCTGCCGCTCGATGGTGCCCTTCACCGACGACATATTCGCGATCTGCGCTTCGTTCTTGCTCGTGTACTTGAGGGAGCCGCCGACGGTCGCGCGATCGGTGAGCTGAAGCCGCTCGACGGTCGCCAGGACACTTCCGCCAATACCGCCATCGATCTTCGCGTTCGTGCCGCCCACCTGAAGATCGCGGCCGATCTGACCGCTGATCGTCGTGCTCGCCGCACCGACGATCGCATCGCGTCCGACCCGACCGTTGCTCAAGATGGTCAGCTCGTTGCCGGCGACGAGAAGATCATTGGTCACCTTTCCATCGAGCACGACCATGTTGCCAACGGCGCGCACGCTGCCTCCAACCTGCCCGCGGATCATCACGCTCTGGCCCGCGGCGACCACGTCGCCCGTCACGCTGCCGTCGACGCTGATGTTGTTCCCCGTCGCGATCAGATCGCCGTGGATCGTTCCGTTGATCGCGACATTGCTGCCAAAAACATACAGGTCATCGTCGATCGTTTCGGTCGTCCCGATCGTGACGTCACCTGAGCGGATGTCCGCGGCCGCGGCGGGGCTGGGACTGAGCGCGAGGAACAACGCAACGAGAGCTAGGAGGCGAAGGGGGCGCATCGCGCGGATAGTAGTGCTCACTGGCAATCGGTCACCGATTAACCAAGCGCCAGCGCGAGGATCCCGACGACCATCGCAGCCGCTCCGAGACCGCGGCGCACGACGTGCCCCTCAGCGAGCACGCGCGCGCCGAGGATCGCGCCGATCAGGATGCCGATCTCGCGAGCCGGAGCGACATACGAGACCGGACTCACGACGAGCGCCGTGAGCACGAGGATGTACGCGAGCCGGCTGAGGATGCCCACGCCGATGACCTCCCATCGGTGGCGCGCCCACGCCGCACGGACCGCATCGCGCTCCCGCAGAGCGACGGGCGTGACCACGATCGCCTGGCCCACGACGGTCGACCAGTCATAGAGGAGCGGCGGGATCAAAACGACCGCGACCGCCGTCTTGTCCCAAAGTGTGTAGAGGGCAATGACCGCGCCTGTGGCGAGCGCAAAGCCGACAGCCCGGCCGGCCCCGTCACGAAGCAGCGCGCGCGGATCGCCGGTGAGGACGAAGGCGCCCGCCACGATCGCGAGAGCCCCCGCGATCGCAATGGCGGTCGGATGCTCGCCGAAGATCGCGATCGCCCCGACCGTCGCGAGGAGTGGACCGCTCGCCCGCGCGATCGGATACACGAGCGACAGATCCCCCACGCGGTACCCCGCGGTGAGGGTCGCGAAATACAGAGTCTGCAAACACACGGCGACCAGGACGAAGACGAGCGCTGGCCAGCCGAGCTCGGGTCGCGCGATGACGAGGATCGCGATCGCGAACGGCGCGAACACGATCGCCCCGACGATGTATGCGAGAAACAAGAATGAACTGTCCGCTCCCGCGCGCTTGGCGAGAAGATTCCAGGTCGCATGGAAGACCGCGGATATCAGGACGAGACCGAGAGCAAAGAGACTCACGGCCGGACGTTAACGCGGCGACGGACGAGGGGCTCGAGCAGCGTCGGGGTCTTCTGAGCGAGCGGCCCCTGGCCGGTGGTCCATCGGGATCCCACGAGGGGCCGAGCGAGGAAGACCCCGGCGCTGCTCATGCCGTCTCGGATGCGACGCATGACGCCGACGTGAGGGGCGCTACTCGGTCGAGACCGTCTGA
>VBGU01000328.1:0-2934 GCA_005881085.1 Chloroflexota bacterium
CTGCCGATCAGCGACTGCCGCGTGCAGGACAAGTACACGGCGGTCATGGTCTGGGACAAGCCATCGGCCATCTACAACGGCCTGTTCGAGGCGATCCTTCCCAAGTACATGCTCGAGGGCAAGGACATCGTCAAGTACGACGGCTACAACCGGAGCCCAGTCGGAACCGGGCCGTTCATCTTCTCCGAATGGAAGGCCGGCGAGTACGTCCGCGTGAAACGGAATCCGAACTACTGGCGCGGGACCCAGTACCCGTACGCCGATGAGGTCGTCTTCCGTTTCATTCCCGACATCAACACTCGACTCAACGCGGTGAAGTCGGGTGAAGTCGACTTCGCTCAGATGACGCCGACGCAGGTCAAGGACGTGAAGGACCTGCCGAACTTCAACCTCACTCTCGTGCAGCAGAACTCGTGGCAGCACTTCGACATGAGCATCAAGACCGAGCGCGGCGCGAAGATCTTCGGCGACAAGAACGTCCGGACCGCGCTCTTCCAGCTCATCGACAAGAAGACCATCGTCGACGGCGTGCTCGAAGGCACCGTTCAGGTCGCCGACACGGTCGCGCCGACCACGAGTCCGTACTACAACCCGAACGTGAAGAAGTACACCTACGATCCGACCGCAGCCAAGAAGCTCCTCGACGACGCGGGGTGGAAGGTCGGCGCGGACGGAATCCGCGAAAAAGGTGGCGACAAGCTCTCGCTCACCGCGCTCTTGAGCTCCGCCGATGCCATCGGGAAGCTCTACTGGCAGGTCATCCAGCAGAACATGAAGGCGGCGGGCGTCGACATCCAGATCGACACCAAGGACGCGGCGACGCGTTCTCAGGTCTGGCGCTCCGGCCAGTGGGAGATCCAGATCTCCCGGTGGGTTCTCCCGGCCGATCCGAGCGTCACCGGTCTGTACTCCTGCAAAGGCTCGAACAACATGACCGGCTTCTGCGATGCGGCCATGGACGAGCAGATGACGCTCTCCGATCAGGAGCTCGACCCCACGAAGCGAAAGGCGTACCTGTTCAAGGCTCAGGAGCTTCTCGCTGAGGACGCGTTCTCGCTTCCTATCTACTACAACGTGAACCCGATCGTGACGAGCAAGAAGCTCGGCAACTTCAAGGCGAGCGGTACGAACCTCGGGAGCTTCTGGAACGTTTTCGAGTGGTACCTGAATAAGTAACGACCTCTGAGGGGGGTTGCCCGATGCAATCGGGCAACTCCCCCGCACGGAGATCTCATGGGCCGCTATGTCCGTCGTCGCCTCATCCAGATGGTGCCGCTTCTCTTCGGCATCTCTCTGTTGATCTTCCTGATCATCCAGGCGGCGCCGGGTGGCCCGGAGGCGATCTTTCTCGAGAACCGGCTGTTCATCGATCCGCAGGTCATCGAAGCCTTCCGCCAGCGTCTCGGTCTCGATCAACCCGTGCCGGTCCAATACGTGCGCTGGCTTGGCGCGGTGCTCAGCGGCGACTTCGGCATCAGCTTTTCGACCGGCCGTCCCGTCGGCGAAATGATTCTCGAGCGTTTGCCCGCGACGCTCGAGCTGATGTCCATCTCGTTCGTGTTCGCGGCGGTGGTCGCGATCCCCCTCGGCGTCTACAGCGCCGTGCGTCAGTACAGCCTGTTCGACTTCTCAGCCACGACGGCATCGTTCCTCGGTATCGCGATGCCGGTGTTCTGGTTCGCGCTGATCCTGCAGCTCGTGTTTTCGGTCAACCTCGGATGGCTCCCGACCTCGGGCCGCGACACGATCGGCGATGGCTCGGTCCCCGATCAGCTGAAGCACCTCATCCTGCCCGCGTTCGTTCTCTCCATCCGGCACATCGCCGGATGGTCCCGCTACATGCGCTCCTCGCTGCTCGACGTGATCCGCGCCGACTTCGTCCGAACGGCGCGGTCGAAGGGCCTGCGCGAGCGGGTCGTGCTGACCCGGCACGCCGTGAAGAACGCGCTCATTCCCGTGGTCTCGATCATGGCGCTGGACCTCGCTGGCCTTTTCTCCGGCGCGGTCATCGCGGAGACGATCTTCGCGTGGCCGGGCATCGGTCGCCTGTTCGTGCAGGCCATGTTCTCGCGCGACTACCCGCTCCTGATGGGCATCTTGATGATGAGCTCGTTCCTCGTCGTCTTCTTCAACCTGATCGCGGATGTCGCCTACGGCTGGCTCGACCCGCGGATCTCCTACAAGTGAGCGGCAATGCCGCTCTCGCCGGGCGGAGGCGAAGGGATCCGGAGCCGTCGCCGGGCCCGCGTGGCCGATCCGGCGCCGTCGTCTCGCAGAAGCGGCTGTTCTGGCTCCAGTTCCGACGTCACAAGCTGGCCCTCGCGTCCGGCGCGGTGCTCCTCTTCCTCGGTTTGCTTGTCGCACTCGCGCCGTGGATCGCTCCGTACCCCTTCGACGCGATCGACACGACCCAGTTCAGGAAGCCGCCGTCGCTGGCGCACATCATGGGGACCGACGACATCGGCCGGGACCTCTTCACCCGCCTTCTCTACGGCGGGCGGATCTCACTCGCGATCGGGCTGTTCAGCGCTCCCGTCGGGACCGGCGTCGGCACCCTCATGGGTTCGGTCGCCGGGTATTACGGCAGATCGATCGACAACCTCATCATGCGCGTGACCGACGTCGCGTTCTCGATCCCGTCCTTGCCGCTCCTCATCATCCTGAGCGCGTACGCCAAGTCCGCGATCCCGGTGATGATCCTCGTGATCGGACTGCTCAGCTGGATGTCGACGGCGCGGATCGTTCGCGCGACGGTGCTCTCGATCCGCGAGCGCGATTTCACGCTGGCCGCGCGGGCGGTCGGCAGCAAAGACGTCCGGATCCTCGCGCGCCACATCCTGCCGAACGCCCTCGCGCCGATCATCGTCGGCGCGACGTTAGGTGTCGGCGGCGCGATCATCGCCGAATCGTCGCTCAGCTTCCTCGGACTGGGCG
>VBGU01000328.1:3040-3392 GCA_005881085.1 Chloroflexota bacterium
TTTTCTGGGCGACGGTCTGCGCGACGCGCTCGATCCGACGCTCCGCTCGTGATCGCTCTCGCGGGAAGCGCTACAAATACGCGGCCGGCGGGATCGGTGTCCCGTGGCTGCAATGGGGAGGGTCGACGTGACTGACAAGCTGCATGTAGGGGTGATCGGCGCGGGCCGCTGGGCGGGCATGGCTCACATCCCCGGTTGGAAGCGATCCCCGCTGGTGGACCTCGTCGTGGTCTGCGACATCGATCGCGAGAAGGCGCAGGCGCGCGCAAAGGAATTCGATGTCCCGACCGTCGAGACGGATTACCAAAAGGTGCTCGCGCGCAACGACATCGATGTCGTCGACATCGTGACG
>VBGU01000329.1 GCA_005881085.1 Chloroflexota bacterium
CACCGCTTGCCGTCATCGCGACGAGCTGCCCGATCACCAGGCTCGGGCGCGGAAAGAAGCGGATGTCCACGAGCCCGACGATCGCCACAACTTCCCAGACGACCAGAAGGATGATCGGTGAGGTGATCATCACGAGCCGCTCGAGCCGTTCGCGGCGCTGACGCCGACTGCGCTCTCTGAGCACGGCCTCCATACCCGCCAGCGCCGGAACGGGTTGGGCTACGCGCGCGCCCATGCCTTCATCTCGGCGGCCTGTGCGTTCAGGACCTCGTCCCGGAGCACCTCCCAGACCTTATAGGTGAGCTGGGCGAACTCGGGCTGCAATTTGAGCTGCGCGAGCTGGCCGCGGGGCCGCGGGAAGGGCACCGCGAATGTCGCCTTGACGCGCCCCGGCCTGGCGCTCATCACCACGACGGTATCGGCGAGAAGGACCGCCTCGTCGATGCTGTGGGTGATGAACACGACGGTCCGCCCATGTTCGCCTTCCCATACGCGGAGGAGCTCCTCCTGCATGAGGATCCGGGTCTGCTCGTCGAGCGAGGCGAAGGGCTCGTCCATCAGCAGCACCTCGGGTTCATTCGCGAACGCGCGGGCGAGACAGACGCGCTGCCGCATCCCGCCCGACAGCTGGTATGGGTACGCGTTGGCGAAGTCCTCGAGGCCGACCTTCCGCAGGTAATAGCCGACGAGCTCGTCGCGGACGCGGCGGTCCACCCCGCGCATCTCGAGGCCAAAGGCCGTGTTTTGGCGGACGGTCATCCACGGAAACGTCGACTGCTCTTGGAAGACCATCGAGTTGACCGGCCGGTCCGGCCGGGTCACCTCGATCCGAATCTCGCCAGCCGAAGATTGCTCGAGGCCCGCGAGCAGTCGCAGGAAGGTGCTCTTCCCGCAGCCGCTCGGTCCAACGATGCAAAGGAACTCGCCCGGGCGCACGGTCAGATCGATGTCCTGCAGCGCGACCACGACCTGGCCCGACGCGGTCTCGAAGACCTTGTGCAGGCCGCGGACCTCGATGCGGGCGTGCCGTGAGGGCGGCGCCTCCAACTAGGGCGTGGACTTGCCCAGCTTCGAGACCGCGTACTCGGCGTAGCTGTTGTCCACCACCTGGTCGACCGTCGGTGATCCCTGGATGCAGTTGTTCGCCTTGAAGAAGTTCAGGTCGGTCTGCACGCTGCTCTTGTCGACGCTGCCGTCCAGGTTGCGCGGCGAGAGCGGCGACGTCTTGACGCGCGCGGGGTCTTTCTGGACCCCGTACTTCACCACGATGTTGGTGATGTCATCCGGGAGCGGGAGGCTGTTGTAGTACTTGTAGGACTCGCGCGCGCCCTTGAGGTACGCGAGCATCCAGCGCTGCGCGACGTCCTGCTGCGCGGTGATGCTCGGGCCGTAGAGGATGCCGCTCTGCACGTGGTTCGGGATGACCGAGCCACCCGTCAACCACAGGAACGCGACGCCGGTCGACTGGAAGGTCGTGGCGTAGGGCTCGAACCCGTAGGTGAAGTCGATCGACTTGCTCGCGAAGGCAGCCGGGTTGTCCGCATATGCCACGGTCTTGACGGTGATGTCGCTCCGTTTCAGCCCACCCTTCTCGAGCAGGACCGAGAGCTCTGTGTCGATCACGGTGCACGTCGCCGCAAGCGATACGGTGCGGCCCTTCAGGTCCGCAGGCGTCTTGACGGAGTCCTTGAGGTCGGTGCGCACGAACCACGCATTGGACTTCCAGTTATCGGGTGTGCGCACGGTCTCGGCGACGAGCTTGATCGGGATTCCCTGGGAGAAGGCATTGAAAAGCCCGGCGCCGATGCCCCCCGATCCGACGTCGAGCTGCTTCGCCGAGAGCGGCGCGATCATGTCGAGCGCGCTGCCGAACTGCACGAACTCGATGTCGAGGCTCTGCTCCCTGAAGTACCCCTTCTCGAACGCGATATAGAGCGGCGCGTCGCCAGTCGTGCCGAGGACGCCGACCTTGAGCTTGGCGGGCGCCGGTGTCGATGTCGCTGTGGATGTCGGCGGCGTCGCGACCGGGCCGCAGCTTGCGACGAGGAGCGCGGCGAGCGTGAAAAGGGCGAACGTGAAACGTGAACGCATGGTGGAACCCTCCC
>VBGU01000334.1 GCA_005881085.1 Chloroflexota bacterium
CGGCCGTGATGATCACGAAGGTCACGCCGAGGGCGAGGATCCCGTTCACCGTCGTCGCCAGAAGGATCCCCACGATGTTGTCGAACTGAAGGAAGTTCGGCGAGGCCAGAGAGAAGACGATGATGATCACGATCAGCGCCGCGAAAGCGAGAAGCCGCTGGACGGCGTCCGACCGGACAAGGCGCACGCGCCGCGTCTGCGTGAGCGCGACCGGCCCGGTCTTCATGCGGCCGTCTGCGGGCCGATCGCGGTCGTCCGCATCGTCGCGAAGGTCATGATCTTTTCCTGCGTCGCCTCCGCCCCGCTCAGCTCCCCGCGGATGCGGCCCTCGCACATCACGACGATCCGGTGGCTCATTCTCAAAATTTCGGGGAGCTCGGACGAGATCATGACGATCGACTTCCCCTGGCGGGCGAGGTCGTTCAGCAGGTGGTAGATCTCGCTCTTCGCGCCGACGTCGATCCCTCTCGTCGGCTCGTCGAAGATGAGGATCTCGGTGTCCGCGGTGAGCCACTTGGCGATGACGACCTTCTGCTGGTTGCCTCCGGAGAGGTTGCGCACCTTCTGCCGGATGCTCGGCGTCTTGATGTCCAGCCGATGAACCCGCTGCTCCGCGGTCGCGCGCGTTCGGCGGAAGTCGACCAGACCGATGGCGTCGGCGAACCGGCGCAGGGTCGCGAGGACGATGTTCGTTTCGACGTCCATCCCGACCGCGAGGCCGTAGCGCTTGCGGTCCTCCGACAGATAGCCGATGCCCAGACGCACGGCGTCCGCCGGGCTGTGGATCCGCGCGACCTTTCCGTGAACGAGGATCGTCCCTGACTCTGCACGGTCCGCGCCGAACACCGCGCGCGCGACCTCGGTCCGACCGGCGCCCACGAGTCCGGCCAGGCCAAGGATCTCGCCCCGCCGCAGGTTGAAGCTCACGTCCCCGGTTCAGCCCTCGAACGTCGAGGACGACCTCCGGGTTCGCGGTCTCCGGTATCTCGGCGACGCCCTCGTAGATGGTCCGGCCGACCATCATGCTGATGATGCGATCGATCGAGGCGTCCTTCGTGTCCACGGTCGCGATGTACTGACCGTCGCGCATCACCGTGACGCGGTCGGAGATGAGCTTCAGCTCCTCGAGCCGATGCGAGATGTGCACGACACCCACGCCGTTCGTGCGGACCGCGCGGATGATGCGGAAGAGCTCGTCGATCTCAGTGTCGGTCAGGGTCGCGGTCGGCTCGTCCATGATCAGGACCTGCGCGTCGTAGGAGAGGGCCTTCGCGATCTCGACCATCTGCTGCTGCGCGACGCTGAGCTTGCCGACTTTGGTTTGGGCATCGACGTTGAGGTTGAGGCTGCGGAACAGCGTCCGAGCCTGCTCGTTGAGCCTGCGCGCGTCGATGACGAATGGGATGCGTCCACGCGGCTCTCGGCCGATGAAGATGTTCTGAGCCGCGGTCAAGTGCGGCATGAGGCTGAGCTCCTGATGGATGATGCTGATGCCGAGCTGCTGCGCGGCACGCGGAGTGGGGATGTCCACGTCGGCGCCCTTCAGGCGGATCCGCCCGGCGTCCATGCGGTAGACGCCGGCGAGGATCTTCATGAGCGTCGACTTGCCGGCGCCGTTTTCGCCGACGAGCGCGTGGATCTCACCTCGACGAAGCTCGAAGTGCGTGTCGCGGAGGGCGTGGACGCCGGGGAAGTCCTTGCTGATCCCGTCCATCTCGACCAGCAGGTCGCCGACCGCCTCCGGCACACCCCCTCCAAGGATGGACAGGGGCCGTCGCCGATCCGCGACGGCCCCGTCCGGTTCTCGCTAGATCGTTCGGGTTACTTGTACAGCAGCGCCGCGATGTCCGGGTTGTCGATGTTCGTCTTGTCGTAGTACTTGTAGCCGGTGTCGATGTTCTTCTGCAGCGTCTGACCCTTGAGGGCGTTCACCGCGGCCTCGACGCACTTGAAGCCGATGCCGATCGGGTCCTGCGTGATCGCGCCGGCCTCGGTCCCGGCACGGATCGCGTCCATCTGCTGCTGACCCGAGTCGTAGCCGATGACCGTGACCTTGCCAGACTTTCCGGACTCCTTCACGCCGTTGAGCACGCCGATGGCCGATCCCTCATTCGCGCCGAAGACACCCTTGAGGTTCGGGTTCGCCTGAAGGATCGCCTTCGTGAGGTCGGTGGACTTGAGCTGGTCGCCGCCGCCGTATTGCGTCGCGACGATCTTGATGTTCGGGTACTTGTTCTTGATCTGATCGGTGAAGCCCTTCACACGGTCGATGCCGGTGCGGCTGGTCTGGTCGTGCGCGACGATCGCGACTTCACCGCTTCCGCCGATAAGGGCGGCCATCTTGTCCGCCGCCGCCCCCGCCGCCGCGATGTTGTCGGTCGCCGCGGTCGCGAGCGGGATGTCACTGTCGACGCCCGAGTCGAACCCGATGACCGGGATCTTCGCGTCCTTGAACTTCTGGAGCAGCGGGATAGCCGCCTTGCTGTCGAGCGCCGCGAAGCACAGCGCCTGTGGCTTCTGGTTGAGCACCGTCTGCAGCATCTCGAGCTGCTTGTCGACCTGCGACTCGTTCTCCGGTCCCCTTGGAAATCGATCCTGACGTTGTACTGGACCGCGGCCTTCTCGGCTCCCTGCTTCACCGCCTGCCAGAACTGGTGCTGGAAGCCTTTCGAGATCAGCGGAATGAACGCCTTGCCGGTTGGGGTGGGGCTGCTGCTGGCCGTTGTGCCGCCACACGCGGCGGCAACAAGGACGACAGCCACCAGACCGCCGAGCCAACGCAATGACTTACCTCTCATGTTCCCTCCAAAGTGATGTTCTCTTCCCTCAACGCGCGCACGATGTCCCGACTGCACCACCTCCCCGACACGATCGGGGCGATGCTGTTCCTGTGACGGGATTCCGTCAAGTCGAACGGATATCCGTGATGGCGCCGTGCTATCGTCACGCCTCGTGGGAGAGGGACGGGCGATCGCTCGCACCGCGGGAAGGGCTCTCGACCTTCTCATGTTCCTCGTCGAGCGGGGCCAGAACGGCCTGACGGCGCGCGAGCTCGCGAAGATGCTCGGGGCGCCGCGCACCAGCGTGGCGGATCTCCTCAAGGTCCTCGAGAACCGCGGCTTCGTGGCGCCGACGGCCGAAGGCCACGGCTGGAGGCTCGACTTCCGCGTCGCGCAGCTCGGCAATGCGTACCTGCACGAGTTCTCCGTGCGCGAGGTCGGACGTGCCGCGATGCGCGAGCTGTCGCGGCGGACCGGCCTGACGACGCAGATGGCCGTGCTCGATCACACCGACATCGTCTATATCGAGCGCCAGGATGCGAGCCGCCGGCGCAGCGAGCCGCATGTCGTGACCGATATCGGCAGCCGCTTGCCGGCGTACTGCACCTCGCTCGGAAAAGCCATGCTCGCGTTCCTCCCCGACGACGAGATCGACCGGCTCTACGACTCGCCCGCGGAGCTCGCGCCGCGGACGAAGAGCACGATCACGACGCTCGCGCGACTCAAGAGCGAGCTCGCTGCGATCCGCCGGCACGGCTACGCGGTCGATCAAGAGGAGACGACCGAGGGCATCGTGTGCATCGGCAGTCCGATCCTCGGCGCCGACGGCCGTCCGGAGGCCGCGATCAGCCTCGCGGGCCTCTCAGCGGGCATGCCGGTAGCGACGATCGAGAGCCTCGGCCGCACGGTCGCGCGCACCGCGAGCCAGGTGTCGGGCGCCCGTGGGGGATCGGGCGCGATACCGAAGGTGCAACGCGCGAAACCCCGCACGCGTCGTCGGCCCGCGGTCCATCGGAGGCGGCGCGTCCGCGGAGCAGCCTAGGTAGTGCGCGTCGCGAGCTATCGCGCCGGCGAGGAGACCTCATGGGGAGTCGTGATCGGCGATCACGTCTCGGACGCCCGCCAGCTCAACAGCGCGCCGCACACCGTGCGCGAGCTGCTCGATTCCTCGGATCAGCGGCGATGGCTGGATACGCTGGCCGACCCGGCCGCGCGCACGTTTGCGCTCGCCGACGTCCAGCTCCAGGCACCGCTCGAGCCGCGGCAGGACCTGATCGCGCTCGGCCTCAATTACAAGACGCACGTCGCCGAGACAGCTGGGGGCCGGGGGGCAAAGCCCCCCGATGCGCCGATCCTCTTCGGCAAGGCCGCGAGCAGCGTGATCGGACCCGATGAGGAGATCCGCTTCGACCCGAGGATCACGCAACAGGTCGACTGGGAGGTCGAGCTCGCCGTCGTGATCGGCCGGCGCGGCCGCGACATCGCGGCGGCTCGCGCGCTCGACCATATCTTCGGCTACACGGTCGCGAACGACGTCTCCGCGCGCGATCTGCAGTTCCTCGACGGCGGCCAGTGGTATCGCGGCAAGAGCCTGGACACGTTCTGCCCGCTCGGACCGTGGATCGTCACGACCGACGAGCTCGGCGACGCGCGCGGTCTGCGTCTCGAGCTGCGCGTGAACGGCGCGACGAAGCAGGACGCGTCGACCGACGACCTCATCTTCGGAATACCTGAGACCCTCGCCAGTGCGTCATCGGGGCGCACGCTCTACCCGGGCGATGCGATCCTGAC